>NZ_JAEVHJ010000033.1:0-34868 GCF_016802855.1 Micromonospora sp. ATA51
GCCGGACTGGTCTCCGACCGCTGCGCCGAACGGTAGGCAAACCACCAAACCGAACCAGGCATACAAGCACTGCCGGGTCCTAATCGTGCACGACCTCGTTACCCAGTAGCCCATGGAGCATGACTGGAACGGGCCGCGCACTATGCCATTGAGGGTGATGCGGCCGACCAAGCAGCCGGAGTCGTCGAGGATGACGTGCGGCAGCTTCGATCCCTGCTCGTGCTGCTGGAGATCGGCTTCGATGACGGCGTGTTGGCCGTCTGCCGTGAAGTAGTCGTCGCTCCGGCGCGGGTCCCACGGCGCGAGGAATTCACGGTTGACGCGGAGCAGCTCGGCCAGGGCCGGCGCGTCCTCCGAGGTAATGAGTCGGGTGATGCTCACCCGCTCATTGTCCCGGGCGGGCATGTCCCCTTCCTCGCCGGGATGGACCGCGCGCCGGGGCACGCCATGATCGTCTAGCCGGAGGTGTCACCCACGTCCCGAGACTGATCTGTCACGGACGTCCTGAGACCGACATCGTCGGCAGCCGGCTGTCGTACTCCGATTGAAGCGTTGCACGTTGACTCCGCTTGATGGGTTACGCGATTCCCGATCCGCGGCTACCGACTGTGAAGTCCTGGCCGGAGACCCTCGATCGACGGCGACCGCTAACCCGCGAGACTCTTGGTCATGATGTGCTCCCGACGCACGCCGTCGGGCATGAGGTCGCCTAGCTCACCCGTGTCACGGAAGCCGTTCCGCTGGTAGAGCGCCCAGGCGTTCTTGTTGCCCTCCACCACGGCCAGCCGCAGCGTCCCCGCGCCCACCTGCCGAGCCCACTGCTCGACCGCCCTCACGAGGTGGTCGCCCACGCTCCGGCCACGTCCCACCGGTGCCACATACATCGAGATCAGCTCGACGACGCCGTCCTGATCGGTCGGCACCCCGCTGGCCATCCCGACGGGCTGCCCGTCGAGCATCGCCAGTACGTTGTACGAGCCGGGGATGGCCAGCCGACCGCGCCAGCGTTCCTCACGGTCGCCGTCGCCCTGCCAGTCCGCCAGTTGGGAACCGAACGCGTACGCCGCCTCTGCCAGCGCAGCGAGCCGCAGCTCCCGCCACATCTTCCAATCGCCCTCGGTAAGCACACGCGTCTCGATCATGCCGGGAAGGGTGCCGCAGGTGTGCGGAGCTGGCAACGCAGTATCCGGTGACGCAGTGTGACGACCAAGCTCTATCGGCCGACCAACTGTCACCCATCAACTGGAACAGATGCGTAACGCATCCACTGGAGCCCGGCATCGCCGGCAGCCGGCGGCCGGCCGACTCAGTTCGCGTAGACCGCCGTGGCGTCATCGCTGCCTTTGTTGCGGGGCCACTTGGTGCCGTTCGGGTCGGCTGCCTCGATCGCTCGGACCCGTCGGATCAGCTCAGTCGGGCCGTGTTCGTCCAGGACGTCGAGCACCCCTCGCCAGTTGAGCAGGTCGAACATCGTGACCAGGCGTGCGGCGCCATCGGTCAGCACTGCCAGCCGCCGGACAGCCGCAAGCGGAATCTGCCCGGTGATCGCGTGTGTGACGACGGTGGGATCTGCCGCAGCTACCCAGAAGCCTCCTGGCTGGTTCCTCAACGCCAACTCGGCGTGTTTCATCCGCAGGAGGGCTGCCTGCTTCTGAGCGGAGCCGAACGGGTACCGGTTGGCCTCGGCCGTCGGGGCGGTATAGCGGTGTCAGCCGCTCGGTCGACAGAATCTTCCGCCGGTCCTTCGGGTCATAGACGCACTTGATGACCGTCGAGAACCGGCGGTTCTTCAGCTCCTTGTACAGCTCTGCGAGGTTGGTAGCGACGAAGTGGGCGGCACCGAGTGTGCCCTGTGCGTGGGTGGCCGCCAGGTAGAGGAAGGTGCCCTTGCCGTCCGGTCGGGGAAGCCGTCCCACGTATCCGTAGTCCGCGGTCTCGCCTCGGTCTCGCGGCGACCGGTAGTCCTGGCCCGTCGTCACGTCGTGGATGTACCAGCCATCCTGATGGACCAGGAGCGCGCCACCGCCGCCCAACTCTGGGAAGGCAGAGACTGGCTGTTCGCCACGCCGACCGGCGGCCCGGTCAACCCGCGCACGGACTACGACGAGTGGAAGCGGCTGCTTCGCCTCGCCGGCCTACGGAACGGCCGGTTGCACGACGCCCGCCACACCGCCGCCACGGTGCTGCTGATCCTCGGCGTGGCCGAGCGGGCGGTGACGGGCATCATGGGCTGGTCGAACTCGGCGATGGCGGCCCGGTACCAGCACCTCACCACCCAGGTGCGTCGGGACATCGCCCAGCGCGTTGGTGGACTGCTGTGGGACAGCCCGACAGAGGACCCGAAACTGGGCTCTTGAGCGCGAACTGAGACCACAACTGAGACCACAAGCGGAACGCCCGGCGGTCCTCACGGACCGACCGGGCGTTCTCGCATTTCATGAGCGGTGGCGGCGGGATTTGAACCCGCGGAGGGCGTAAACCCTCACACGCTTTCGAGGCGTGCTCCTTAGGCCACTCGGACACGCCACCGCCGACGAGGGTACAGGACCCCGGGTGTGGACGCCGAACCGGTATCCGCGGGGCGGGCCTGGCAGGATCTTTGCCATGAGTACGCACATCGGCGCTGAGCCGGGAGAGATCGCCGAGCGGGTCCTGATGCCGGGTGACCCGCTGCGGGCCAAGTGGATCGCGGAGACCTACCTCGAGGGCGCGCGCTGCTACTCGACGGTCCGCGGCATGCTGGGCTTCACCGGCCGCTGGAACGGCGTCGAGGTCTCCGTCCAGGGCTCCGGCATGGGCATGCCCTCCGCCTCCATCTACGCCCACGAACTGATCAACGAGTACGGGGTGAAGACCCTGATCCGGGTCGGCTCCTGCGGCGCCCTCAGCGAGGACCTCCAGTTGCGGGACGTGGTCGCCGCGATCGGCTCGTCCACCGACTCGAACATGAACCGGATGCGCTTCGACGGGCTGATCGACTACGCACCGGTGGCCGACTTCGGGCTGCTGCGTACCTCGGTCGAGGTGGCCGAGCGGCGCGGCATCACCATGCACGTCGGGCCGATCCTGGCGGCGGACGCCTTCTACACCGACCGGCCGGACCTGTACGACACCCTCGCCGACTACGGTGTGCTGGCCGTCGAGATGGAGTCCGCGGCGCTCTACACGATCGCCGCTCGGTTCAAGGCGCGGGCGCTGACCATCCTGACGGTCAGCGACCACATCAAGACCGGCGAGAAGACCACCTCCGCCGAGCGCGAGCAGACCTTCAGCCAGATGGTCGAGATCGCCCTGGACACCGCCATCGCCTGACCCCTCCCCTTTGCCGCCCCGCCACCTCTGGTGGCGGGGCGGCTGCGTTTCAGATCACAAGAATAAATACGACCGGTCGTTCTTTTTCTGGTTACGCTGCCCGCATGACCCTCGACGGCCGCCTCGCCCGGGGCGAACGCACCCGCACGGCCGTGCTGGACGCGGCGGTGGGCCTGGCCACCGAGGCCGGCCTGCACGGGCTCTCCCTCGCGCAGCTCGCCGACACCCTCGGCGTGAGCAAATCCGGCCTGTTCGCCCACTGGCGGTCCAAGGAGGCGCTCCAACTCGCCACGGTCGACCGGGCGGTGGAGCAGTGGCAGGAACGGATCATCGGCCCGGCCCTGCGCGCCCCGCGCGGCGTACGGCGAATCTGGGCGCTGCACGAGGCCCGGATCGACTTCTACGCCGCGCGGGTGCTCCCCGGCGGCTGCTTCTTCGCCAACACCGAGTTCGAGTACAACGCCCGACCCGGTCCGGTCCGGGACCGGCTCGCCGAGGCATTCGGCCGCTGGACCGCGTTCCTCGAACGCCTCGTCCTCGAGGCGGTCGCCCTCGGTGAACTCCCGGCCGACGTTGACGTCCAGCAGGTGGCGTACGAGATCGACGCGCTCGGGATCAGCGCGGTGATGCGGTCCCGGCTGCTGGACCCGGACGCCGCCTACCGGCACGCCCGCCAGGGCCTGCTGAACCGCTTGCGGGCCCTGTGCCCCGATCCGACCCTGCTACCGGAAGGCCTGTCATGAGCCACGCCATCGTCGACCAGCCCGTCGTCGAGTTCGGCCACGTCGAGCACGTCACGGTGCACTTCGACGACCTCGACGCCATGGGCATCCTGCACAACGCCCGTTACGCGGTGCTGCTGGAACGGGCCCTGACGCCGTACTGGGCCGACCGCGGCGTCTCCTTCCAGGGCGGGCAGCACAGCGCTCCCGACGTGTTCCACGCGGTACGCGAGTTCACCATCACCTACCGGGCCCCGATCACCGGCACCGGGCCGGTGGCCGTGCACTTCTGGCTCGAGTACTTCGGCACCAGCAGCGCCCAGTACGCCTTCGAGTTCCGCTCCGTCGACGGCGACACCCTGTACGCGCAGGGCACCCGGGCGATCGTCCGGCTCGATCCGGCAACCCTGCGCCCCACCCCGTGGACGGCGGCCGCCCGGGCGGTCGCCGCGACCCTGCTGCGTCCGGCCACGGTGCCCGCCTGACCAGGACACGGGCGCGGGACGGTCAGCGGAAGAAGGCGCGGAGCACGGCGGCGTTCTCCGTCTCCAGCACCCCGCCGTACACCTCCGGACGGTGAATCGCGCGGCGGTCGCGCAGCACGTCCCAGAGCGACCCGACCGCCCCGGTCTTGGGCTCCCAGGCCCCGAAGACCACCGTGGAGATCCGGGCCAGGGCGATCGCGCCCGCGCACATCGTGCAGGGCTCCAGCGTCACCACCAGGGTGCAGCCCTCCAGCCGCCAGCGTCCCAGCCGCTCGGCGGCCCGCCGCAGCGCCAGCATCTCGGCGTGCGCGGTCGGGTCCCCGGTCAGCTCGCGCTCGTTGCGGCCGATGGCCAGCTCGGCGCCGTCCGGGCCGTAGACCACCGCCCCGACCGGGATGTCCGCGACGGCGTCGACGTCGTCGGCGGGCGCCCCGTCGGCCGGGTCGGTGACCGCGACCTCCAGCGCCCGGCGCATCCAGACCTCGTGCCGCTGGCGGCGGCCCACCTCGCCCGGGTCGGCCAGCCCCTCGTCCGCGCCCGGGCCGACCCGGCCCACCGCGCCCGGGGTCGGCTGCCCCGGCCGGAGTGTCTCCAGCGCCGGGTCGGTGGCGTCTGCCGGCTCGGCGCCGCCGGGCGGCACCGCTCCGGACGGGTCAGACCTCACGCAGCTCCTCGATCTCGTCCGCGCAGCCGAGCACCTGGCAGATCTCCGCGGTCACGTCGGCCGGCAGCATTCCCTCGTGCGCGCAGAGGGCGAGCAGCTTCTGAGCGGGGATGCCCAGGTCGGCGAGGATGTCCGCGTCACCCACCGGGTCGGCCTCCGGGTCCACCGCGGGCTGCTCGGTCTCCTCGTCCCCGCCGGTGACGGCCGCGCGCGGCTCGTCGCCGGTGACCGAGGTCTTCAGGTCGCCGACCAGCAGGGCACCCAGCCGGGACTCCTCGGCGTACGCCGAGTCGGAGCCGAAGACCCGCAGGTCCTCCCCCTCGTCCAGGCGCAGGATCACCAGGTAGGCGTCGTCCGCCTCGACGAAGAGCAGGGACAGTTCCGCGTCCGGCTCGACGTCGCGCAGCCGGTCGGCAACCTCCTCGATGTCGGTGGCGCCCCGCAGGCTCACCTCGTCGGCGGTCCAGCCGCCCTCGACGCGTACGGCGGCAGCGGCGAAGTACGACACGGTCCCCCCAAATTGGCCCTCGGCAGCACGCCGACTCGTCTCGCGTGCACGTTAACCGGTCGGGTCGGCAGGCGACCGGTCAACGCCCCGAAGGGCCGGTCAATCCTGGAGAAAGTCGGATCAGCCGGCGATCCGCTTGCGGGTGGCGATGAGCTGGCGCAACCGCTCGGTGCGGGCCCGCTGCGGCCGTTCGCGCTGGCGTACCGTGCGGGCACCGGCCAACTCGGCGAGGAGTTGCAGGCGGCGGCGGCTCCGCTCAGGGTCGAGCCGCGGGGTGGTCCAGGCCATACCGCCGAGGGTTCACCGTCACAGCGCGTACGTCAAGATGGTGTTCGCTGCGCAGCCGGACCATCACCGAAAGTCACCAGAGCGGCCAGTCCCCGCTCTGCGCCCAGCGGACCGCGACGACCGCCGCGGCGATGCTCCACCCGCCGGCGGTGACGATCGCGACCCCCGTCGCGACCCCGCGGTCGCCGAACCGCACCAGCACCGCGGCGGCCAGCCAGGCCAGCCCACCGGCGATCACGGTCCACCAGGCATAACCGGTTACGTCCCGGCCGAGCAGGCCGAACAGGAGCAGCCAGACCGTCGCCGTGGCGCCGCCGGCCGCCACCCCGCCGCCGGTGACCGGGTGCGGCTCCCGCCAGGTGGGCCGGGCCGGCGGCCCGGAGGGGAAGAGCCCGGAGGGGGTGTGCGGCAGCGGGCGGCCGGCATCCGGACGCGGCTCGCCGGGTACGGCGTTCCACCCGTTCATCGCCCCTGCTCCCTTCACGGACCGTAGTCGCCGTCCTCGGCGTAGTCACCCAGCGCGACCGGACGGCGAGGCGGCGGTCGCGGCGTTCGTCCCTACGGTAGTGGTCTGCCAGGATGGCCGGATGCGCTCGCGATCGATCGGACGCCGCCCGCGTTCGGCGTACCCGGTCCTGCTGCTGCTCGCGCCGGCGCTCGCCGCCGGCTGCGCGGCCGGCAGCCGTCCCACCGCGACGCCGACCAACGTGTGGGACGGGCCGAGCGCCGTCCCGACCGCCGAGCAGTCCGCGCCGCCCACCCCGACGCCCGGCGTGCCGTCGCCGTCCCCCTCGCCGACCCGCACCGAACTGCGGCACGTCTTCCCGGTCCGCGCCGACAACGTCGCCTACCACCCGACGCACTCCGCCTACCCGGGGACGGACATCTTCGCCGACTGCGGGGAACCCGTCGTCGCCGTCACCGACGGGCGGATCCTCGAGGTGAGCCGGGTGGACCGGTTCGACGAGCGGGGTCCGCTGGGGCCGTACAACGGGGGCCTCTCGGTCTCGCTGCTCGGCGACGACGGGGTGCGCTACTACGGCTCGCACCTGAGCGCGGTCTCCGCCGGCGTCACCGCCGGGGCGCGTGTCCGCGCCGGTCAGCAGCTGGGCCGGGTGGGCCGCACCGGCAACGCGAACAACGTCTGCCACCTGCACTTCGGCATCTCGCCCGCGTGCCGGGGCCACGACGACTGGTGGATCCGCCGGGGGGTGATCTGGCCGGCCCGCTACCTGGACTCGTGGCGCAAGCGGGGCAACCGCGCGCCGGCCGCCGAGGTGGTGGCGTGGCAGCGGAAGCACGGCTGCCCGAAGGCGCCGACGACGACCAGCGGCGCCGGCTGACCCGGTCCACTCGCGACATCCGCCGTCGGACTTCCGCGTGGTTGCGGGCGGGCGCGTAGGTTGCAGGGCGTGAGTGCCCGGGATCCCATCGCCGACCTGCGCCGGATCGCGTTCCTGCTGGAGCGGGCCAACGAGGCCACCTACCGGGTCCGGGCGTTCCGCTCGGCGGCCAAGGCCCTGGCCGCGCTGTCGGCGCAGGAGGTGGCGGAGCGCGCCCACGCCGGCACGCTCACCGAGCTGTCCGGGGTCGGGGACGTCACCGCCCGCTGCGTGGCCGAGTCGCTGGCCGGCGAGGAACCGGTCTACCTGCGCCGGCTGGTCGCCACCGAGGGCACCGACCTGGACGCCGCGGCCGGCGCGCTGCGGGAGGCGCTGCGCGGCGACTGCCACACCCACTCGGACTGGTCCGACGGCGGGTCACCGATCGAGGAGATGGCGCTCGCGGCGGTGGAGCTGGGTCACGAGTACCTGGTGCTGACCGACCACTCGCCCCGGCTGAAGGTGGCCCGCGGCCTCACCGCAGACCGGCTGCGCCGGCAGCTCGACCAGGTGGCCGCGGTCAACGACGCGCTGCCGAAGGGGTTCCGCATCCTCACCGGCATCGAGGTGGACATCCTCGCCGACGGCTCGCTGGACCAGGAGGAGGAGCTGCTGGCCCGCCTCGACGTGGTGGTCGGCTCGGTGCACAGCGGGCTGAACGACGAGCGGGCGAAGATGACCCGCCGGATGCTGGTCGCGATCGCCAACCCGCACCTGGACATCCTCGGCCACTGCACCGGGCGGATGGTGTCGTCCCGGCCCGCCGGGGTGCAGGGCCCGGGCGACCGGGCGCACCGACCGCGTACCCGCTCCGAGAGCGACTTCGACGCGGACGCGGTCTTCGCCGCCTGCGCCGAGCGCGGCGTCGCGGTCGAGATCAACTCCCGCCCGGAGCGGCAGGACCCACCGAAGCGCCTGATCCGCCGCGCCCTGGAGGCGGGCTGCCGGTTCGCGATCAACACCGACGCGCACGCCCCCGGCCAGCTCGACTGGCAGCGGTTCGGCTGCGAGCGCGCGGCCCTCTGCGGGGTCCCGGCGGACCGCGTGATCAACACCTGGAAGGCCGACCGCCTGGTGAAGTGGACCCACAGCCGCCGCTGACCCGGCGGGTGACCTCCCGCTGGCGGGAGGGTCAGCGGCGGGCGGCCGGCTCGACGGCGGGCACGGCCGGCGTACCGGCGCTGACGGGCGTGGGCTTCCGGCGGCCCAGCAGTCCCTGGGCCACCGCCACGCCGACGAGCACGATCAGCGCGCCGACCGGCTGGTGCCAGTTCAGCCGCTCGTCGAGCACCACCGCGCCGACCAGCACCGCGAAGACCGGGATCAGGTAGGTCACCGTGGAGGCGGTGCTCGCCCCGGCCACCCGGATGTTGCGCAGGTTGATCACGAAGGCCAGCCCGGTGCCGAGCGCGCCGAGCGCCAGCACGCTCGCCACCACTTCGACGGAGAGCCCGGTCGGCACCGGCGGCGCTCCGGCCACCAGCGGCGCGACGACGGCGAGCTGGAGCGCGGCGACCAGCAGCTGAGCGGCGGAGAGCGAGAGGCCCGAGTACGAGCTGCCGGCGATGAACTTCTTCTGGTACGGGATGGCGACGCCGTAGCAGGCGGCCGCACCGAGGCACATGAGCTGGCCGGTGAAGTGCGCCCCGCCCACGCCCTCCCAGACGCCGAGCACCACCAGCACGCCGAGGAAGCCCAGCCCGAGCCCGACCGCGCGCCGGGCGGTCAGCCGCTCGGTGCGGAAGACCAGCACCGCGAGCGGCAGCACGATCAGCGGCGTGGTGGCGTTCCAGATGCCGGCGAGCATCGACTCGACCCGCTGCTCGCCGAAGCCGAACAGGGTGAACGGGACGGCCACGCCGAAGGCGGCGACCACGAACAGGTGCGCCCAGACCCGGGGCTCGCGGGGCAGCCGGTCGCGCAGCAGGGCGAGCACCACCAGCAGGGTCACCGCCCCGGTGGCGACCCGGTAGAGGGTGAGGTGCAGCGGGTGCAGCTCCTCGATGCCGACCTTGATGAACAGGAAGCTCGAGCCCCAGATCGCGGCGAGCGCGAGGAAGCCGGGCAGCCAGCTGCGCACGGCAGCGCGGTCAGGAGTGGTAGCGGCGGTCACCCCTGACACTCTGCCCGAGGGGTACGACGAAGTCCCGCGCTTTTCGGACGCCGTGTCCACCGCCACAGCGACCGGCCCGAGCTACCGCCCTGAACACGACAAACACAGTCGACACGAGGGCACCAGGGTCACGTAGGGTCGCACCGTGGGACGAATCGATGACCTCGCCAACCGGTACGTGACCGACTGGGCCCCGCTCAGCCCGACCGGCGCCACCTACGTCGGCATCGCCGGCTACGACGACCAGCTCGACGACCTGTCGCCCGACGGGTACGCGGCCCGCGCCGAGCTGACCCGGCGCACCCTGGCCGACCTCGACGTGACCGAACCGGACTCGGAGGCGGAGCGGACCGCCAAGGAGGCGATGCAGGAGCGCCTCGGTCTGGAGCTCGCCCGGCACGAGGCGGGCGAGACCACCAGCGAGGTCAACGTGATCGCCAGCGGGCTGCACGAGATCCGCATGGTGTTCGACCTGATGCCGACCGAGGGCGACGACGCCAAGGCGAACGTCGCCGCCCGGCTCAACCGGTTCGCCGGCGCGCTGGAGGGCTACAAGACGACCCTGCGCGAGGCGGCCGCCGCCGGGCGGGTCAGCTCCCGGGTGCAGCTGGTCGAGGTCGCCAAGCAGTGCGACGTCTGGACCGACCCGGCCGGCGACAACTTCTTCCACGGCCTGGTCGAGCGGCTGGGCGCGGACGGCACGCTCGGCGCCGAGCTGCGCAAGGGCGCTGCGGCGGCCACCGCGGCGACCGCCCAGTTCGGCGAGTTCCTCCGGGCCGAGCTGGCCCCGCAGGGGCGGGAGAAGCAGGCCGCCGGCCGCGAGCGGTACGAGCTGGCCTCGCAGTACTTCCTCGGCGCGAAGGTCGACCTGGACGAGACGTACGCCTGGGGCTTCGCGGAGCTGGCCCGGCTGGAGGGCGAGATGCGAACCGTGGCTGGTCGCATCGCGGGTCCCGGTGCCACTGTCGATGATGCCGTGCGGGCGCTGGACGCCGACCCGGCCCGGACCATCCAGGGCAAGGAGGCGTTCCGGGATTGGATGCAGGCGCTCGCCGACAAGGCGATCAGCGAGCTGCACGGCACCCACTTCGACATCCCCGAGCAGGTCCGCCGGATCGAGTGCTGCCTCGCGCCGACCAGCGACGGCGCGATCTACTACACCGGCCCGAGCGAGGACTTCTCCCGTCCGGGGCGGATGTGGTGGGCGGTGCCGCAGGGCATCACCGACTTCTCCACCTGGCGGGAGGTGACCACCGTGTACCACGAGGGCGTGCCGGGTCACCACCTCCAGGTCGCGCAGACCGCCGTCCGGGCGGAGCTGCTCAACCGCTGGCAGCGGCTGCTCTGCTGGGTCTCCGGGCACGGCGAGGGCTGGGCGCTCTACTCGGAGCGGCTGATGGACGACCTGGGCTACCTGGAGGACCCGGGCGACAAGCTCGGCATGCTGGACGGGCAGGCGTTCCGGGCCGCCCGGGTGATCGTGGACATCGGCATGCACCTGGAGCTGGAGATCCCGAGGGACAACCCGTTCGGCTTCCACCCCGGTGAGCGCTGGACGCCGGAGCTGGGCTGGGAGTTCATGCGGGCGCACTGCCGGGTGCCGGACGAGAACCTGCGCTTCGAGCTGAACCGCTACCTGGGCTGGCCCGGGCAGGCCCCCTCCTACAAGGTGGGTGAGCGGATCTGGCTGCAGGCCCGCGAGGAGGCGAAGGCCCGCAAGGGCGCCGACTTCGACCTCAAGGAGTTCCACCGGCAGGCGCTCGACCTCGGCTCGCTCGGGCTCGACCCGCTGCGTCGGGCGCTGGCCCGGCTCTGATCGGCGGACCGGGGGCGGGTGCCCGCCCCCGGTCACCGGTGGTGGGACGAAGGTCAGGAGAGGCTGAGCGCCAGCGAGGGCCGGGCGGTCAGCGTGTCGCAGTCGACGAAGGCCAGGTCGATCACCGGGTCGGTGAAGGTGACCGGGATCGGCGAGGTGACCGGGATGCCGTCCGGGAACGGCAGGTCCGGGGTCAGCGTGATCTTGATACCGAGGAGCCGACCGACGAAGCGGGTGGCGTAGAACGCGACGTCGCCCCGCACGGTCAGCTGGTCCGTCACGTACTGCTGGTTGCGGCCCGCCGGCCCGTCCGCCACCAGCTTGAAGTCGTCGGTCACCGCCTCGGCCATGCCGAACTTCAACGCCTTCAGCGTCCCGCCCGAGGTGGGCAGGTCGACGATCCCCTCGAACCGCAGCCCCTTCATGGTGACCTTCGAACCGGTCAGTTTCGACGGCTGTCGGGCCACCTTCGGCTGCCCCGGCTCGGGAGCGATCTTCGGCAGCAGCTTGCCGGGCTGGGGTGTGCCGGGCTTGGCGGGCTTCCCGGCGGGGCAGGTGCCTCGCGGCGCGGTGGCGGTCGGCGTCGGCGCGGCGGTCGGCCCGGCCGTCCCGACGCTCGGGGTGGGGGTGGCGCTTGCCGACGGGGTCGGGCTGGGCTCGGCCTGGTGCCCACCGGTGAACAGGTCCCCGATGCCCCGCAGGATGTCGGTGAGGAGGTTTCCGTCCGAGGTGGTCCCCGGCGACGGGCTCGGGCTGGCCGTCGGCGTCGACGACGGGGCGGCCGGCTGGCGGAGGGGGACGGGGTGCCGATCTTCCCCGGCAGCTTCGGGCAGGCGGCGGGCGACGGCGCGGCCGCGCGTACCGGCTGCGGCTGGACGGCCACCAGCCCGGCGGCGGAGAGACCGAGCACCAGCAGCGCCACCGCGAAGTACCGGGGCTCGCGGGAGCCGCCGGGCGGCTCGGGCGGGCCCTCCGGCGGCGTTCCGTCGCCGGACCGGGCCGGCGCCGCGTCACGCGGACGGCCGTCGCCTGCGTGCTCCCCCGGGGAGTACGCGGCGGCGCCTCGTCGCGCTGCCGCGGTACGCCCCGGCCGTCGGCCGGCATCAACTCGTCGACCACGCCCGGATCGTCGGATCCGGTGGTGGCCGGCGCGTCCGGCGGGGTCCCGGCGACCGGCCCGGCGGAGCCGTCGCTCTCCCCGGGGGCGGGCCGGGCGGTGGGTGCCCAGGCGAAACCGAGGGCGCTGCCGACCAGGCCGAGCAGCAGGCCGAGGAAGAAGCCGCCGAGGTTGAGCCCCATCAGCGAGTAGATCGTGGTGACCGCCGCGACGATCGAGTAGAACAGCCGCTGAGCCGGGCTGAACCAGAGCAGCAGTCCGCAGGTCAGCAGGATGGCCGGGATCAGCAGCGAGTACAGCCCGGTGGATCCGCTGTGGAAGCTCAGGCCGTTGAGCGTCATCCGGGTGGAGGCGAACATCTCCACTCCGGCCAACGCGGTGAACAGGCCGCCCCAGAACGGCCGGGTCCGTCGCCAGCTGCGGAAGCTCCGCCAGGCCCGGCCGGCACCAGCGGCGCGGACGTGTTGCGGATCGGCGGTTGTCACGTACTCCTCCTGGCGGAGCGGGGGGACGAGGGACGGGGACAGGCCCGCGGCGGCGACCGCGGGCCCGCGGTTCAGCTCAGAAGCACTCCTTGCCCGTGGCGTCCTTCCCGACGTTGACCTTCAGCCGCAGGCCCACCAGGTTGAAGGTGGAGGCGGTGGTGTAGCGGGAGACCTGTTCCAGGTTGGTGATGGTGACCTTGTCGGAGTTCTGGCCGAACGAGCCGGTCCGGGCCGTCGGGTTCAGGTCGCTCGCGTCCCGACCGATCTTGATGTTGTCGAAGGTCGCGTTTCCGTCCAGGCTGTCCATCGCGATCAGCAGGTCCTTGGCCTTGGCCGGGTCCTTGCCGTCACCGGCGTTGATGGTCAGCACCACCGGCATCCCGGGCAGGTCGGCGCGGACCGACTGGCAGAGCTTGTAGAGGTCGGCGCTGCTGATCTCGGCGAGCGCGATCGGGTGCACGCTGCCGTCCTTCTCCCGGACGATGCCGCCGTACTGCTTGAAGCCGTCACCCTCCAGCCGTGCCGCACCGATCTTGAAGGTCTGGCCGGAGACGGTGATGTCGGACGCGATCGCGCCGCTCTGCATGCCGAACAGGATGGCGCCGACCGCGGCCGTCGCGGGCACCATCATCGCGGCGAAGCGCCGCCACCGGGTGCGTCCCGGGTTGTCGATCCGATCCTGCACGGATTCCTCCTCGCTGGGGCTGGTGCTCTTCGGGGTGGGCCGGTCGACCGGTGGGGCCCCGGGCCGGGCCGTCACACCTGTTACCGGCGGGTAACGAACGTGCGAATGATGGTGCACCCACTGAGGCGGGGATCACAAGCCTCTACCTACGGTCGGGTAACTTCCGATCTACGTGCCGAAGCGACGATTTCACGCTCCGCAGAGGGCGTCGCCGACCGGCCCCCGGGAGCAAGCGCCCAAAGGTGGGTTTTCCGGGCGCGCGGCCGTGACGCTGAGCAATGAAGACATCGACACGTTACGATTATGTAACGAACGCGCAGCGTGACCACAGAGGCGCGGAGGGCGGGTCGACACGTGTCGACCCGCCCTCCGCCCGCGCTCTGCTCACCTCAGCGCTTGCCGGCCCCGTCCTCGGTGGCCGGGCGCTGTGCCGGCACCGCCGGCTCCTCCTCCGCGCGCCAGTTCGTCGACGCCGGCGGGATCTCGTCGCTCAGCGGACCGCCCTGGCGGTCGACCTCGAACTGCTCGTCGGTCGCCGCGTCGGCGCCCCGGACCGGCTCCTCGACGCGGGTCGGAACGTCCGCCCGGTGCCGCGCCTCGCCGACCGCGGCGGCCGCTGCGCCACGACCCACCAGCACGCCACCGATCAGCAGCACCAGGCCCAGCACGGCCAGCCCGACCGGGACGTAGACGCTCAGCAGTCGGAGGCTGTCCCGGCTGTCCTTGGCCCGGTCCGCCGACGCGGTGATGGTCGCCTCGTTGTACGCGAAGTCCGCGTCCAGCAGCGTGGTCGGCGCGCCCACGTTCGGGGTCAGCACCTTCTTCTGTACCTCGCGCACCTTGATGAACGACCCGGTCACCGGGTCCACCCAGACCGTCCGCTGGTTGCTGTAGACGACCTTGCCGTCGGTCGCGCCCGGCGCGAACGTGGCCAGCAGCGGGGTGAGCCGGCCCGAGTCGAGGTTCAGCGGCTCGTCCGTGATCACCTGCTCGAACCGGTAGGTCTCGATGCCCTTGATGTTCTCCGTACCGGCGAACTTCGCGTCCCGGACGCGCCGCAGGTCGCGGTCGAAGATCCGGTAGTCCTTCTTCTCCGTGTGGAACGGGAACTTGTAGATCTGGCCGGCGAACTTGATCCCCTTGTCCTGCTGGCCGGTGTCGTCGAGCCACTGGCCGTTCCACTCCAGCGCCGCGCCGGAGACCCGGTCCAGGGCCAGCTGGGCGCCGTACGCGCTGACCAGCTGCTTGTTGTCGACCCGTTCCACGGTCTGGCCGACCCGCCACACCACGGCCTTGCCGTCGAGGTCTCCGGTCAGGTTCGCCGTCTCCTTGGGGAGCTGGGTGACCAGGACGGTGGACCTGAGGTCACCGTCGTTGATCTTGATGGACCCGTCGTTGATCTGGAGGAACTTCGCGTTGCTGGCCTCCGCCACGGAGGTCGAGGAATCCAGATCGTAGGGGAGCTTGGCCAGCGCAGGGGTCACGACGAACACCAACCCGGCGGCCAGCGCCAGGAGCAGTACGCCAACCCCGAACAGCACGGCACCGAGGGCGCGGTGCTTCATTTTTCCTCCCTGGAGGAGCTCAATTTCGTCGATATCGATCAGTGAGATGGCCGCGAGGTTACTACCTGGTCACATCGCGACGCGACCCCCGGTCAGCCCTACTTTTCCCGCCGCAGCCGGTGATTCGCCGGTACCGACGGCCGCCTGCCCGAGCCCGTCCGGCTCCCCGCCGGTACGCCGGAGCACGAGCAGGAAGTTCCACGAGCCGATCTCGCGCGCTCCGGGGACCCGCACGATCCAGCGGCCCCACCAGGGGTGATAGCGGGGCAGGGCGTCGAGGACCTCGACGTCCGCGTTGCCCCGGGTCCAGCGCAGCGCGTCGGAGATGGAGACGGGGAAGAGGGTCTCCCGGAAGCGGTTCTTCGGCGGACGCCCCATCCGCCGCTCGTAGCGCCGCCGGGCCCGGTCCCCGCCCAGGTAGTGCCAGGGCGCGGTCTCGTGCCCGCCCCAGGGGGACAACCACGGGGTGAACGAGACGAAGAGGATGCCGCCCGGCCGGGTCACCCGCGCCATCTCGTCCAGCATCCGGTGCGGCTCGGAGACGTGTTCCAGCACGTTGGACGAGAAGCAGACGTCGACGCTGCCGGTGCGCACCGGCAGCGCGGTGCCGCTGCCGCGCAGCATGCCGGCGGCGGACCCGGCTGCGGAGAAGTCGCCGACGTCCGGGTCGAGACCGACATAGTGCGCGCCGCCCGCGCGGAACGCCTGCGCGAAGTAGCCCGGGCCACCGCCCACGTCGAGCACTGTCCGCCCGGTCAGCCGGGTGTAGCCGGAGACCTGTCGTACCGAGTCGTCGGCCAGCAGACCGTAGAAGCGGTCGGGATCGGTCTGCTCGACCAGGAACGCCCGGAACAGGGTCACCGAACGACCCAGGGTGGCGAACCGGCGGCGGGCCGCCCGTCCCTGCTCAGCCGTCATCGCACTACCGTCCCGTCCTCGTCCTCACCGGCGACCGGCGGGTCGCCGATCCCCGGGGCGGTCACCCGCGCCGGCGCAGCATCTCCGACCGGCCCGCCGGCGTCATCCAGGGGCGGGCCGGCGTCCTGGGTCGACGGCGCGCCGGGGACCGGCACCACCGCCGCCACCACCGCGCCGATCGCCACCAGCATCGCCGCCTGCACCCACGTGCCGTACGCCCACTCCTGGCCCTGGCCCCGCAGCCGGCCCGCCACCGCGGTGACCGTGGCCAGGGTCAGGCCGCCGAAGACCACCACCGGCAGCGCGCGACGGGCAAGCTGGCGCAGCAGCATCGCGGCGAGCACGATCGCCACCGGCAGCACCCCGCCCAGCGCGGCGAGCAGCACCACCAGCAACGTGCCGATCAGCCAGGGTGCGCCCTCGGCCGGTACCTGGCTCCCGTCCGCGGCCCTCCGGCGCACCGGCCAGGCGGCCAACAGCAGCACGACGAGCACGCTCAGCGCGCCGGCGGCCAGCCCGCCACGGTAGGCGCGGTCCGGGGCGAACCTCAGGCGCACCTCGCCGCCGGCACCCGCCGGCAGCACCCACGCCTGCTGCCACCCGTCGACCCGGGTGGTCGGCAGGGTCCGTCCGTCCATCGTGGCCGTCCAACCGGCGTTCGCGTTCTCCGGTACGACGAGCAGCGCGCCCTCCCCGGCGCCCACCCTCAGCCGGCGGTCGGCCGGTGCCCAGTCCAACACCGAGACGTCCCGGTGCCGGGGTGTGGCGGCCGCGGCCCCGGCCGGGCGCAGCGTGACGTCCTGCGCCAGGAAGCCGCGCGACGGGGAGGTGGCCAGGCGGTGCCCGCCGGCCGGCAGGTCCACCACCGCGCCCGCCTCCCCGCACAGGGTCACCGCCATCGGCGTGCCGGCGACGGCGTCGCGCAGGGTGCCGGTGACCGCCGTTTCGTACCGGAAGCCGTCGAGTTCGACGGCGGGGCCGGCACCGCACGGCGCGGCGATCCGGGTGTGCGCGGGCAGCGGCCGCAGCAGGCCGTGCAGGCCCGGGACCTCGACCTCGGCGATGCCGACGGTCGCGGTCCAGCCGTTGCTGCGCCGGTCCGCCACCCGGTCGACGACCTCCCGCACGCTGATCTCGAGTCGGTCGGTGTGCACTGCGGCCAGGCGGACCAGACCGTCGGCGCCGACCGGCACCAGCTGGACCCGGCCGCCCGCGCGCACCTCGACCCGCTCGGGCCGGGAGCCCACGGGCAGGTCGGCCGGGTGCAGCCGCAACTGGTCGATCCGGCGCTTCCCGTGCCAGCTCAAGGTGATCGTCGGACGCAGATCACCGGTGTCGGCGAGCCAGGCGGTGCCGGGATCGCCGTCGACGGCCGCCCACGGCGCCACCGACGCGTCCCCGGCCAGGTACGACGAGGCGTCCGCGGTGACCCGCGCCCCGGCGAGGGCCAGCACACCCCCGGGGCGGGCCACGGCGGTGACCGTCAACCGGTACGGGCCCGGCGCCGCGCTGCGGAACAGCCGGTCCACGCCGAGCGGCTCCTCGCCGACCCGGGCCAGGAAGCGGTCGCACCGGATGACGGTGCCCGCCGTCCGGATCCCCGGGCCGGCCGTCGTGGAGCCGGAGCCCGTGGCCGGGTCGGCGTCGGCGGACGGGACGGCGTCGGAGCCGGGGGCGGCCGCCGGGAAGCACGCGGGCCGGCCGGCCGAACCCCGACTGAACGACCAGGAGACCGGGCCGGTGAGGGCGGGCAGGTCGGTGGGAACGCGCAGGGCCCGGTGGGGCGTCGTGCCCGAAACCCCGAGCTCCCGGATGCCCACCCCGCCGTCGAGCCGGCCGCCGGCCACCCCGAGCACGGTGACCCGGATCGTGCTGGTGACCCCCGGCAGGGTGTAGTACGTCTGGGCGCCCAGCCCGGCGGCGACGTCGTGGTCGACCGAACCCCGGTCGGTGCTGATCCGGAACCGGGTGACCGGCCAACCGACCCCGAGGTCGTCGACGAAGGACAGCGAGACCTGCTCCACCTGACGTGGGGTGTCCAGGTCCAACTGGAGCCACTGCCCCACCGGCCCGGTGAGCGGCGCGGAGTGCCAGGAGGTGCCGGCGTCGCCGTCCACGGCGGCGAACGGCAGGTGCGACGGGTCGGCGGCGGCCAGGTTGTCCACGAAGCTGGCCGCCGTGGAGGCGGTCACGTCGCGGATCCCCTGATACGTCGCGACCGTCTGGTGTTTCTGGCCGGAGAACGGCAGCAGGTCGAGGGCGACCCGCCCCTGCCGTCCCGCCTCGGTCGCGGTCAGCGTCTGGCTGAGGTTGTCCCGGACCCGGCCGATGTCCCGTTCCCGCCGGCGCAGCCCGTCGGTGACGATCCACCGCCCGTCGGCCGCCTCGGACCCGGTGTCGGGCCGGTCGCCGGCGAGCACTACCGGCTGGTCCTGGCGGACCATGCCCTGTTCGAGCAGGGGCAGCAGCGACTCGGGGCCGCCGCTGATCGTGGGCACGTCGGCGGTGAGCACCGCGGAAGCCGCCGGCACGGATCGCTGGACCTCGTACACCTCGATGGCCGGCAACGGGCCGTCGCCGTCGTCCACCGGGCTGCCGGGCGTCCGGCCGACCGCGCCGGTCGTGCCGAAGGTGGCCACCCGCGCGATCCCGGGCGACCCGTTCAGCGCCCGGCGCAGCACCGCCACCGGCGGGGCGTCCACCTGGGTCCGGTCGATGTCGTTGCGGAGCAGCAGATGGCGGAAGCCCGAGCGGGCCAGGAAGTCGGCCAGCCCGGCCGAGCCCCGCCCGCCGGACAGCACCGTCTCGACGGTGTCCATCATCCGGGTGTTGCCGGCCGAGCCGAGCGGGATCTGGTGCCGCACCGCCCAGGGCGCTCCGGCCAACGACTGCAACGGTTCGTCGACCGTCCGTCCCCAGTCGTACTGGCCGAAGCCGGAGCCGGGCACCACCAGGGTGCGGGCCAGGGCGTCCCGGTCGGCCAGCCAGGTGGCGGCGGCCCGCCAGTGCGGCGGCAGGTCCGACCAGCCGGGCCCGGGGCGCAGCAGCCCCGTCCAGGCGGGCGCGGCCGCGCCGACCACCAGCAGGAACACCGGTACGAACACCAGCGGGCGCAGCCGCAGCCCGGGACGGCGCCGGCGGGCGGCGGTGTGCAGCCGGGTGGCCCAGGCGTCCACGCCGTGGGCGAAGCCCAGCATCAGTGGCAGCCGCAGCACCGGCTCCAGCTTGTGCACGTTGCGGAACGGCGCCAGCGGGCCGTCCAGCAGGTCGCGGACCTGCTCGGAGAGCGGGCTGTCCAGGCTGCCGACGTAACCCATCGTGAGCAGGGTCAGCCCGGCCAGGAAGCCGAGCACCAGGAAGCGGCGCTCGGGCAGCAGGTTGCCGGCCAGCCCGGCCAGCCCGACCAGCGCCACCACCGCGGTGAGCGCCATCAGCACCGGGTGGTCGATCAGCAGCCAGCCCGCCGGCCACCACGGGTCGCCCTGGACGATGTACGCCACCCACTGGTTGGTGCCGCGTACCGCCTGGAAGAGCGAGGCGACGGCGGTGGTCGTGGTGGACGACTCGATGTAGTTCAGGAAGGGCAGGCTGTACTCGCCGAGCAGCAGCAGCGGCACGATCCACCAGAGGCAGACCCCGACCACGCACAGGCACCACCAGCCGACCAGCCGCAGGTGGGCGGCGTCCCACCGCCGGGTGAGCAGCCACACCCCGGGCAGCACCAGGGCGAGCAGCACCACGGCCGCGTTGATCCCGCCCATGCCGAGCACGGCCAGCGCGGAGAGCGCGGCGGCCCGGCGCGGCGAGCCGATCCGGTGCACCCGGACCAGGGGCAGCAGCACCCAGGGCAGCAGCGCGGCGGAGAGGACCTCCGAGGAGAGCGCGCCGATCTCGGTGAGCATCCGGGGCGCGAGCGCGTAGCCGAGCGCGGCCGCGTACCGGGTCGGTTCGGTGCCGATGCGCATCGTCCGGGCCAGCAGCAGCAGGCCGTAGAAGGCGGCGCAGAAGAGCAGCGCGCACCAGAGCCGCTGGGTGATCCACGGCGGTACGCCGAGCAGCTGCCCGACCGCGAAGAACGGCCCCATCGGGAAGAGGTAGCCGTACGCCTGGTTCTGCAGCTCGCCGGAGGTGGCCTCCGGGTTCCACAGGTGCAGCGCCCGGGCCAGGAAGTGCACCGGGTTCGCCGCCAGGTCGAGCTTGGTGTCGAAGGTGACCTGGCCGGGCCGCTGGGCGAACGAGACGGCGGTGAGCAGCAGCAGGCAGAGCGCGGTGGCCGGGGCCTCGCGGACCGGCCGGAGCACCCGCGCCACGCCACGCGACGGCACCGTGGTCACCGCCGGCACTCCGGCGGCAGGCAGCTCAGCGCGGCCAGCGCGGAGAAGAAGATCTGCCGCATACCCTTCGGCTGGTCGGTGCGGAACACCTGACCGCCGGTCACCTTCGCGATCGCGTTCAGCTCCTCGGGGTCGACGTCCGGACCGAGGCCGACGAAGAGGATCGGCAGCGGCCGGCGCGGGTCCTGGAGGGCCTTGAGCTCGGCGAGGAACTTCGTCCGTCCGATGCTCTCGGCGTCCTCGTTCCGGCCGTCGGTCATCACCAGCACCAGGTTGATCCGGCCCGGGGTCCAGTGCCGCCGGGCGTCCCGGTACGCGGCCAGCGTGGTGTCGTACAGGCCGGTGCCGCCGTTCGGCTTGACCTTCACCTCGCCCAGCCGCCGGTCCAGCGCGGCCCGCTGGGCACGCAGCGGCCGGACCGGCAGGATCTCCCGGTAGTCCCGATCCCCGTCGACCTTGGTGGCGAAGACCCAGACGCCCAGCTCGCTGTTGTCCAGCAGCAGCCCGGCCCCCTCCCGGGCGGCGGCGAGGGTGGCGTCGAGCCGGGTGCCACCGCCGGGCACCCGGACGGCCATCGAACCGGAGATGTCCAGCACGGTGAGGATCCGGGCGCTGCGCTGCACGCCGCTCCACCCGGTCAGCATCTCGGTGACGGTCTCCTCGGCGGGCAGCGGCACCGGGTTGCGGTGGTCCGGGCTGAGCCGACGGTCGCGCGGCATCGCCGGCGGGTAACCGGCGGCGGTGCGGAAGCCGTACCCGGTCAGCACGTCCCGGGACCCGGTGGTGAGCAGGTCGGTGAGGAAGCCGGCCGCCGCGTCGCGGACCGCGTCGGGAGTGCCGGGCAGCACCACGTACGGCAGGTCGAGATCGGGGACGGCGACCTCCGGGTACGCGGCGACCAGCTTGTCCGCGCCGGTCAGCGCGTTGTGTTCGAGCACCGCCTGCTCGGTGGTGGCGACCGCGTCCGAGCGGCCGGGCAGCCCGGCGTCCGGGGGCAGCGTGGTCGTGCTGTCGGCGGGGCTGAAGGTCCGACCGGCCAGCTTGCGCAGCGTCGCCGCCACCACGCCGCCCGGGTCGCGCTCCCCGGCGGCCAGCGCCCGGACGCCGAGCAGCGCCCCGACCCCGGCCGGATCGACGGCCGGATCGGGCAGCCCCACCTTCGCCGCGTCCGCCTTCGGGCCGACCAGCGGCCGCCAGGTCAGCGGCCGGGCCGGCCAGCCCGACCGGCGGGCCACCGGCTCGGTCACCGCCAGCACCACCGGAGTCCTCGCCACCGAGGTGCCCTGCCCGGGCACCTCGAACGCCCCGGTGGAGCGGGCCCGGCGCAGCCAGAACGTGGACTCCGGCAGCCAGGCGTCCGCCACGTCGGCGCCGTTGGCCAGCTCGGCGGCGACCTCGTCGGACTCCCGCGCCTGCACCACCAGCGCCACGCACGGCTGCCGGCCGACGGTGGCGCGGGCGATCCGGTCCACCGCCGGGGCGACCACCGGGGCGGCGGCCACCCGCAGGCGTACCCGCTGGAGGCACTCCGGCGTGCTGCGCTCGTCGCGCAGCCAGACGAATCCGCCCCAGCCGATCAGCAGCAGCGCGAGGGCCGCGCTGAGCAGCACCACCGGGGAACGACGGGCGAGGATCCGCGCCGGGACGTCGGGCACCACGACCGGCCACCTCCTCGCCATCTCGCCGAGCCGGCAGGCGCCGGCCGCAGGTCACGGGTATTGCGGAACGGCCTGACCGGTTTCGCCACCGGCGGCGCACGGTTCCGCGCTGACACACCCTGCCAAGCTTTCGGGTCCCCGGCAAACCCCCGGTCGACGAGCTGTTATCCGATCGTCGCTGCCGACAAGACCCATTGCGTACGCGGGCCCCGCCGCCCTAGGGTGGCGCGATCGTGCCGCTTACTGATCGGTAGGAGCAGCGTGGACAGGTCCGGCAGCACCACCGCTCGCCACGTGCTGTTCCTCAACTGGCGCGACACGAGCAACCCCGAGGGCGGTGGCTCCGAGGTCTACATCGAGCGGATCGCCGCCGAACTGGTCGCCGCCGGTCACCGGGTGACCCTGCTCTGCGCCGCCCACGGGCGGGGCGCGGCGGAGGAGACCAACGCCGACGGCACGCGGGTGCTGCGCCGCGGCTCCCGGCACACCGTCTACGCCCGCGCCGCGCTCACCTACCTCGCCGGCCGGTTCGGCCTGGGCCCGCTGGCCCGGCGTCGCCTCGGCCGGCCCGACCTGGTCGTCGACGTGTGCAACGGGGTGCCCTTCTTCGCGCCGCTCTACGCCCGCCGCCCGGTGCTCGCCCTGGTGCACCACGTGCACCGGGAGCAGTGGCCGGTGGTCTTCGGCCCGGTCATGTGCCGGCTCGGCTGGTGGATCGAGTCCCGGCTGGCGGTCCGGCTCTACCGACGCTGCCGCTACGTCACGGTCTCCGAGGCGAGCCGGGCCGAGCTGGCCGAGCTGGGCGTGGACCGCGAGCGGATCGACGTGGTGCCCAACGGCACCCCGCCGGTGACCGGCGCCCCACTGCCCCGGACGACCCACCCGTCGGTGCTGGTGCTGGGTCGGCTGGTTCCGCACAAGCGGGTCGAGATCGCCCTGCGTACGGTGGCCGAGCTGAGCGGGGAGCTGCCGGACCTGGAGCTGGTGGTGGCCGGGCAGGGCTGGTGGGAGCAGCCGCTGCGGGAGCTCAGCGACTCGCTCGGCATCGCCGACCGGGTACGGTTCACCGGCTTCATCAGCGAGGAGGAGAAGCACGAACTGCTCTCCTCCTGCTGGCTGGCCCTCACCCCATCGCTCAAGGAGGGCTGGGGGCTGACCATCGTCGAGGCCGCCGCCCGGAGCACCCCGACGATCGCGTTCCGCTACGCGGGCGGCGTCGCCGAGGCGATGGTCGACACCCAGACCGGGCTGCTGGTGGACGACGAGCGGGAGTTCACCGAGCGGGTCCGGGAACTGCTCGCCGACGACGTGCGGCGCAAGGCGATGGGCGAGGCGGCGCTGGCGCACGCGGGCCGGTTCACCTGGGCGACGACCGGTGCGCGCTTCGCGCAGCTGGTCGCCGGGCTCACCGCCGCTCGGTAGGCGGACACGCGACCGGGGCGCCCGCATCGGCGGACGCCCCGGTCGGCGCTGGTCAGCGGGTGCCGTACAGGGTGGTATCGGAGCTCTGCTCACTCACCTTGCTGGTGTTGGCGACCTCGTTGGCGGACGGGCTGAGCGCATTCGCCAGACCGACGCTGCCGAGCAGGCCGAGCACGACCCCGAGTACCCCGACGGCGACGAACGCGGGCAGGTTCCTCATCCACCTTCTCCTTCCGCGGGACTCGCGTGCCGGGACGCTACCACGCGTCGCAACCCCCGCGCAGCGGCCGAAAAACCGATGGTCAACACCACCGTTCCGGCCAACAGGTGGACCAGTCCGACCCGGCCGGGACCGTTCGTCGCCGCCGGAGCCGTCCAGTCCGGGTTCTCGTAGAGGGCCAACTCCGGTCCGGCGTGCGCCAGACGCAGTCCGACCAGCGACGATGCCGGCACCGGCGGGCCGAACGCCCGCTGCACCAGCACCCAGCGCACTCCCGTCCCGGCCAGCGGCCGGCCGGCGGTGAGCAAGGCCCGGACCCGGGCGGCCCGGGGATCCTCCCCGCCGACGGCGAGGTCGCCGACGCGCAGGGTGTCGTCGATCAGCACCGGCGTCGACAGGTACCGGGGCGCCGGGTCGATCACCACCTGCCCGCGGTTCCAGGCGTACCGCTGGTACTCCTGGAACGGCAGGGAGATCACCTCGCCCGGACGGTCGGCCACCTGCCGCGCCACCACCGCCCAGTCGGCGGGGTAGTCGACGGGCCGCAACCGGCCGATCGCCCCGAAGGCCAGGTCGGGCAGGACGGCCACCGGCAGCAGCGCGGCGCCGACCAGCAACACCCGCCCGGTGGTCGCGTCGAACCGGGTGGCGAGCCGGTCGGCCAGCCGTTCCGCGCCGAGCGCCCCGGCCACCGCGAGGGCCAGCGCGTACGGCACCAGCAGCTTCTGCCCGTCGCGGATCAGCCCGGCGCCGGGGACCGTGTCGACCAGCCAGCCGAGCAGGGCGGCTCCACCGGGGAGCACGCCGAGCGCCGCGACCAGCCACGACCCGGCCGCCAGCAGGCCCAGCCGGCCGGCCGAGCCGGCCGGCCACCGCCGGCGCAGCAGCGGCACGCCGTACCCGGCGAGGAGCAGCAGCAGCGCGGTGGCCAGCGGCACCACCCCGGCCTGCCGAGACACCGGGACGGTCAGCCCGTTCCAGATCCCGCCGGTGCCGGCGAGCGCGACCAGCGGCCCGGCCCAGTTCTCGGCGCGGGCGGCGAAGGCGGCCACCCCGGCCGGATCGGAACGGCCACCGGTGGCGCTGCCCGCCCCGGCGACCAGCCAGGGCGCGTTGAGCAGGACCGTCGCCGCCAGCGCGGTGCCCGCCCGACGACCGGCGCCCGGGTACCGGCCGGCAGCAGCACCGCCACCGCCGCCAGGGCGAGCACCCCGCCGGTCGGGGTGATCGCGGCGACGGCGGCCGCGAGCAGCAGCCGGGGCAGCGCCCCGGGCCGGCCCGCCCGCACGTCGAGCGCCGCCGCCACCAGCCAGGGCAGCATCGCGTACGCCAACAGCAGGCCCCACTGCCCGATCAGCAGCCGCTCGGCGAGGTACGGCGTCCAGGCGTACCCGAGCGCGGCCACCACCCGCACGGCGGTCCGGTCGGTCGGCACCAACCGGGCGCGCCGAGCGCGGCCAGCCAGAGAATCGCCACCAGCACCAGCCGTTGCAGCAGCCAGCCCGGCACCAGTTGGGTGGCGAGCGCGACCACGGCGTCCTGCGGGACGGCCCGGGGCAGCGCCGAGGCCGGGGCGATCACGTC
Source organism: Micromonospora sp. ATA51 (assembly GCF_016802855.1). NCBI lineage: Bacteria > Bacillati > Actinomycetota > Actinomycetes > Micromonosporales > Micromonosporaceae > Micromonospora > Micromonospora sp. ATA51. The sequence goes on from NZ_JAEVHJ010000033.1 coordinate 25,279, forward strand.
CCAGCTCAACGCCTGACGAGGCACGAAGACCATGTCGTAGCGGAGCACGTACCCGGGTAGCGCCAGCGGCGCGAGCACCACCGCCGTCACGGCGGCGGCCACGCCGTGCGGCACCAGCCGTTCGCGCATCCGTCGACCTCACCCCGCCCGCCGGGCGCGACCCGCGCCACCCTGGTCCGGCGGCCACTGTACGCGGCGCCGGCCGGGCCCAGGTGTCCCCTGAACCACCCGTTGACCTGATGGGACGCCCGGTGACCGGTGTGGCAGTCTTCCCGCCATGGCATTGACCGGACCCGAGGCGACGACGCCACGCGACGAGGGCGGATGGATCGGCAGCTGGGTCCGCGCCGACCCGGTCCGCGCGGTCGGCGTCGCGATGATCCTGTTCAGCCTCGCCTGGCGGGCGCAGCTCGCCTCCCGCGGCTTCCTCGCCGCCGACGACTGGGTGCTCGTCGCCCAGTCCGCCGGGTCGGACCTCACGCCGGGCTTCCTGTTCACCCTCTACAACAACCACTTCATGCCTGCGGCGCGGCTGCTCACCTGGTTGGTCACCCACGCGCTCGGGTACGCGTACTGGCCCTACCTGCTGCTGATGATCGTCGGGCAGGCCCTGATCGCGGTGACCTTCCACCGGCTGCTGCGGGCGCTGCTGCGGCCGGGCTGGCTGCTGCTGGTTCCGCTCGGCATGTTCCTGTTCAGCCCGCTGACCCTGGAGGCGACCTCCTGGTGGGCGGTCGGGGCCAACATGCTGGCTATGCAGTTGGCCATGGTGCTCGCCCTGGGCGCCCAGTTGAAGTACGTCCGCACCGGGCGCCGGCGGCACCTGGTCTCCCTGGCGCTGTCCGTCCTGCTCGGCCTGCTCTTCTTCGAGAAGACGCTGCTGGTCGTACCGCTGGTCTTCCTCTTCACCGCGTGCCTGTTCGCCGGCGGCGGCCCGATACGCGCGGTGGTGACCACGCTGCGCCGCTGGTGGGCGTCGTGGGCCGTGCTCGCCGCCATCTCGCTCGGCTTCCTCGCCGCCTACCTGTCCCGGTCCGTGTCCTCGCTGCGCCAGCCGAACTCCATCTTCGAGGTGCTCTCGTTCCTCGAACAGCTGCTCGGGTCGACCCTGGTGCCCGGGCTCTTCGGCGGGCCGTGGCGCTGGCTCGGCGCGGGCGACGGCGCGCCGGTGGCCGCGCCGCCGGAGCTGGGGCGCTGGCTGGCGTGGACGGCCCTGGTCGCCCTGATCGTGGTCACCCTGCGGCTGCGCCGGATCGCCGCGCGGGCCTGGGTGCTGCTGGGGACGTACCTGCTGGTGGTGTCGGCGCTGCTGGCCGCGACCCGGCTCGGCTCGGTCTTCAGCGACGTGGCCGGCGCGGTGCCCCGCTACGTCAGCGACGTGGCCGTGGTGGCCGCGCTCTGCGTCGGCGTCGCCCTGCTCGGGCTGGCCGCGCCGGCCGCGGCCCCGGCGACCGGGGCGGTACCGCCGACCCCAGGGCGGAAGGCGGACGACGAGCCGGCCACGCCGGACGACCCGGCACGGGAGCCGGTCGCCGGGGCCCGGCAGAAGGTCACGCCCGAGGAGGCCGTGGTCGAGGTGCCCCGGGCGGCGGTGCCGGCCGCACCGCGGCGGGGCGTCATCCACGCCGATATGGATCATGACGAGGCGCCCCCCGGTCCCATCGCCACCGCGATCCCGGCCGCCGCCGGTCCGCCGCCGTCCACCCCGGCGGTCCGGCCCGGAGACACCCAGCGGGCCGTCGCGAACGTCGGTCCCCGGGCCGACGCGTCGGACCTGGACCGGATGCCGGACGTGCTGGCCCGCAACCGTGAGCCGGTGGCGGCGGCGCTCGCCGCCGTGCTGGTCGCGGCCGGGCTCGGCACCGCCTGGACCACCGCCCGGTACAGCGACGAGTGGGCGACCAGCACCAGTCGCACCTATCTGGAGACGGCCCGCGCCGAGCTCGCCGGCGCCCCGCCCGGCACCGTCTTCTTCGACCGGAAGGTCCCGGACGACGTGGTGCTCAACCTGTCCGCGCCGTACAACCAGCAGTCCCGGTTCTTCCGGGCCCTCCCCGACCCGCCGGTCTTCGTCACCGAGGCGGAGAACCCGTCGGTCTTCGACGACTCCGGCCGGATCGCGGCCCTCGGTGTGGACGGGCCATCGGTCCGGCCCGGGCCGGAGGAGGGCTGCGGCTACAAGCTGACCGACCGGCAGATCGTACGGATGCCGCTCAACGGGAGCCGGATCGACTGGGCCTGGGTGGTCCGGGTCGGCTACCTCGCCTCGGCCGACGCGACTGCCACCCTGCGCCTCGGCGACGGCGTTCGGGAGTTCCGCGTCCAGCGCGGCCTGCACCAGGTCTTCTTCGAGATCACCGGCGGCGGGGACGCGGTAGACCTCGTCCTGCACGGGCCCGGCGTGACGCTCTGCACGAACGAGGTCACCGTCGGCACTCTCACCGCCCGCCAGTGACGGCGGACGACCGCACCACCGTCGACGACGCAACGGCGGCGCACGACAGGCCGGCGCTGGGCGACAGGCCGGCGCTGGGCGACAGGCCGGCCCTGAACGACGGCCGGACGGTCCACGACGGGGCGGCCGGGCGGCCCGGGACCGCGCGGGCCGGCGGCGGCAAGGCGGGCACCACCCGGTTGGGTGCGGCCGGCGCGGCGGTCACCGTGGCCACCACCCTGACCAACGCACTGGCCTACCTGGTGCCGGTGCTCGGCGCCCGGCAGCTGGTCCCGGCCGACCTCGGCGCGCTGGCCACGGTGCTCGCCCTCGGCGCCATCGCGGCCGTGCCGGGCTTCGGGTTGCAGATCGCCGTGGCGGTCCACCGGGCCCGGCGCGGTCCCACCGCCACCGGCCGGTTGGCGCTGCTCACCGCCGCCGTCACCGCGGCGGTCACGGTCGCGGCGGCGCCGCTGCTGACCGTGCTGCTGCGGCTGCCGCTGGCGCTGACCCTGCTGCTCGCGGCGACCACCTTCGCCACCGTGCTGGCCGGCCGGTGGCTCGGCGAACTCCAGGGTGACCAGCGGTTCCTCCGGCTCTCCGCAGCGATGACGGTGCTCGCCGCCGGCCGGTACGGCGGCCTGGTCGTCGGGCTGGCGCTGGGCGGGGACGCGGTCACCGCGCTGGCGCTCACCGCGGTCACCGGTCTCCTCGCACTGCCGCTGCTGGCCCGCCTGGCCGCCGGCGGCCGGCCGGCGCCCGTCGCCACGCCCGGGCAGCGCGAGCTGCGACCCGGGGACGTGATGACCGCGTGCGCGGCCACGCTGGCGATGCTCACCATCTCGTACGCCGACCTGATCCTGGCCCGCCAACTGCTGCCGGCGGCCGGCTCCGGGGCGTACGCGGTCGGTGCGGTGCTGACCAAGGGCGCGCTCTGGGCGCCGCAGGTGGTGACGCTGCTGGTGCTGCCCCGGCTGGCCCGGGGCGACCGGCGGGCCCGGGCGCTGGGCCTGGCGGTCATCCTCGCCTGCGGGTCGGTGCTGGTGGCCGCCGCCGCGTTCGGCGGGGAGCTGGCGTTCCGGCTGGCCGGCGGCGCCGACTACCTGCACCTGGCCGGCGAGGCCCCGCTCTTCGCCGCCACCGGCGCGTTGTACGCGGTCGTCTTCATGCTGGTCAACGACCGGGTGGCCAGCGGCGCCCGGTTCCCCGCGGCACCGCTCTGGGCTGCCACCGTGGGGCTGGCCGGGGCGGCCCTGCTGGTCGCCCCGCGTACGGTCGAGGGGGTCCTCGGCTGTGCGCTGACCACCGCCGCGCTGACCGCCGCCGTGATGACCTGGCTGGCCCTCCGACCCCGGCGCTGACCGCGCGGGTCCCGGTGCTCAGTCGCCGGCGGCCAGCCAGCCGCCGAGCAGGTGGCGGTCGATCGAGTCCACCCGGCCCAGCCGCCGCCCCCGCGCCACCCGGTCCCGCAGCTCGTCCCGGGTGAACCAGCGCGCCTCCAGCAGCTCCTCGCCGTCCACCCGCACCTCGGTCGAGGCGGCGGTGGCCCGGAAGCCCACCATCAGCCCGGCCGGGAAGGGCCACGCCTGCGAGCCCTGGTACGCCAGGTCGGCCACGGTCACCCCGGCCTCCTCGGCCATCTCCCGGCGGACCGCGTCCTCGAGGCTCTCGCCCACCTCGACGAAGCCGGCCAGCGTCGACCACGAGTCCTCCGACGCGCCCCGGTGCCGGGCCAGCAGGCAACGGTCCGGCTCACCGGGCGCTTCGACCAGCACGATGATCGCCGGCTCGATCCGGGGAAACAGGAGTTTGCCGCAGCCGGATCCGGAGCAGGAGCGGGTGTGACCGCCGTTCCCGGCGACCGTGTGCGCCCCGCAGGCGCCGCAGTACCGCTGCCCCCGGTGCCAGTGCAGCAGTCCCCGGGCGTACGCCTGGATCGCCGCCTCGGCCGGTCCCAGCCCGCCCACGAGGGCCCGGACGTCCACCGCCTCGGTCGCCCCCGCCAGCTCCCGCGCCTCCCGTTCGGCGCGGGCGGACAGGTCCACGGCGAAGACCGCCGCGCCGGCGTCCAGGCCGAGGAAGACCGTCTCGTCGGCGGCGGCGAGCAGCTCGGCGGCGTCGGCGACGCCGCGCCGGACCGGCGTCCGATCCGGCCCCACCAGGCAGCGGTCCTGCCAGAGCGGCAGCACCACGCTCGCCCGGTCGGCCAACCTGCGGGCGATCCAGTCCGGGTCCGCCCGCAGCTCCCCCGCCCGATCCAGCCACCCACCGCCGTACGCCATGATCCGATCGTCGGTCCGCACCCGGACACCGTCCCACGGCCCGCCGGGCGGGTGGGGACCGGTGGTGGGTGACCATCGCGACACCCTGCGCCGGCCGGCCGACACGCGGCCATGGGAGATGCCCGGGTGGGACACTGCCGGCCGGGTCGAACGTTGGTTACCGTAGTTGTCTTCCGGGTGGGGGAAGCGCTCCCCACGTGGTACTTCCGATCGAGGTAGCTGTGACGCTGTACGGCGAAAAACCCCCACCGCCGACGACCGGCCGACGGTGCAGGTCACCGCGGTGAGCTGGCCGGGCGACGAGCCGGGACCGGCGACTCCGTCCGCCGGCTCCCGCCCGCGGCGCGGGCGACTCCTGCTCGCCGGCGGGGTGACCGCGGCCGTGCTGGCCGCCGTGGCGGGCGCGGCGCCTACGCGTACGCCGGGGACGTCCCCCGCGGCACCACCGTGCTGGGCGCCGAACTCGGCGGCCGCAGCCGGACGGACGCGGCCCGCGAGCTGCGGGCTGCGTTGGAGCGCCGCTCGGCGGAGCTGAGCGCCCCGGTCCGGGTCACGGTGGGGGAGAAGACCACCGAGATCAAGCCGGCCGACGTCGGCCTGGCGGTGGACGTGGAGGCCACCGTGGCGGCGGCGGCCGAGGCCGACGCGCACCCGGTCAGCCGCCTCGTCGGGTCCCGCTCGATCGACCCGGTGGTGACCGTCGACGTCGACCGGCTCGACGCCGCGCTCCGGGGGGTGGTGGGGAGCCAGGGCCGGGAGATGACCATGCCGGCGATCATCTTCACCGGCACCACGCCGAAGCCGGTCTACCCGAAGCCGAGCCTGACCCTCGACCCGCCACGCTCCGCGGAGGTGGTCAAGACGGCCTGGCTCGGCGACCGCCCGGCCGCCATCCCGCTGGTGGAGAAGCACCCGGAGACCTCCCGCGAGGAGGTGGACCGGCTGGTCGACGAGCTGGCGAAGCCGGCCGTCGCCGCCGCGGTCACCCTGACCACCGCGAAGGGATCCCTCAGCATCCCGCCGAGCGCGATCGCCCGCAGCCTGCGCTTCTCCGCCGACGAGGCGGGGAAGCTGGCCCCGCGGGTGGACGTGAAGCGGCTGCGTACCGCACTCGGGGAGCGGCTCGCGAAGATCGAGGTGGCGCCGAAGGACGCCGGGCTGACCATCTCCGGCGGCAAGCCCAAGGTGGTGCCCGGTCGGGCCGGCCAGCAGCTGGACACCGAGGCGCTCAGCCGGGACCTGCTCGCCGTCCTGCCGAAGGCGGACGGGCGGACGGTCACCGCGCAGCTGAAGCCGGCCGAGCCGGAGCTGACCGAGGCGAAGCTGGCCGAGCTGCGCATCAAGGAGCGGGTCTCCACCTTCACCACCCGGTTCCCGGGCGGCCTCTCCTCGCCGCGCAGCCAGAACATCGTGCAGGCCGCCAAGGACGTCGACGGCACGATCGTGAAGCCGGGCGAGACGTTCTCGCTCAACGGGCACACCGGCGAGCGCGGCTACGACCAGGGCTACCAGGACGCGCCGACGATCGTCGACGGCAAGCTCGTTCCCGGGGTCGGCGGCGGTGTCTCGCAGTTCACCACGACCCTGTTCAACGCGACGTACTACGCCGGGCTCGAGGACGTCGAGCACAAGCCACACTCGTTCTACTTCAGCCGGTACCCCGCGGTGATCGAGTCGACGATCTACTACCCCGCTCTGGACTTCAAGTTCCGCAACAACAGCCCGCACGGGGTCCTGATCGACACCTCGTACACCTCCAGCACGATCACCGTGTCGATCTGGAGCACGAAGATCTACGACAGCGTCAAGACGGAGTACGGCCCTCGCCGGAACATCACCCAGCCGAAGACGGTCCACCTGGAGGCCGGCCCCGACTGCATCGAAGCCGCGGGCAGCGAGGGGTTCGCCCAGGACGCCTACCGGGTCATCACGAAGGACGGCAAGGTGATCAAGCGGGAGAAGTTCAGCTGGACGTACCAGGCCGAGCCCCGCTTCATCTGCGGCCCGAAGCCCCCCGCCTGACGCCCGTCGAGGTCAGGCACGCCAAAGCCCCGCCGGCTCCGTCGCCGGCGGGGCTTTCTTCGTGGTAGGACCTCAGGGACGCGCCTGGGCGAGCCCTTGGCGTACGCCGTCCGCGTCGCGGTCGGCGCCGTAGACCGGGGTGTCGGGCTGCTGCCGCCAGCTCTCGTCCAGCGTGCCGCCGTCCACCGGGTCGAAGCCCAACTCCTCCACCAGCTCCATCACCACCTGCTTGGCCTGGGCGTCGTCGCCGGCCACCGGCAGGGCAATCCGGTCGGGCGAGCCCGCCGGCCGGCCGTTGTCCATCAGGTGCGGCGCCTGGATGGTGTTGAACGCCTTCACCACCCGGGCGCCCTTCAGGTGCTCCGCCGTCCAGCGGCTGGAGCTGAGACTCCGGTCGAGCAGTTCGGCGATGTCCCCGTCCCGTTCGGGGTAGTAGTTGTCGGCGTCGACGACCACCTTCCCGTCGAACAGCGCCGCCGGCAGGTCGGGCACGGCCTTCACCGGAACGGCGACGACGACCAGCTCCGCCCCCTGCACCGTCTCGTCGAGGGTGCCGGCCGCCGCGCCGGTCTCCGCGGCGAGTCCGGTGAGGCTCTGCGGACCCCGCGAGTTGGTCACGGTCACCTCGTGCCCCAGCGCGGTGAGCCGACGGGTGAGGGTGCCACCGATGTGCCCCGAGCCGACAATTCCGATCTTCATGACCACTCCTGCCTCCGCCAACGCCTGGCGGTCAGTTCCGGCCGAACCAACAGCAGGTACCCCGACCGGTCCACGCCGATCGCGGACGAGGCGTACGCCACGTCCCGTTTCCACCACGGGGGCGGGGGAGCCGTCGCGGGCGGTCCCGCACCGACGGTACGAGACGGGCCCGGCCCTTCGGGCGGATTCCCGGAAAGGCCGCCGGCCGCGGTCGCGCGGACTCAGGAAAAGGGCCGGAAACGCAGATGAGGCCACCCCGAAGGGTGACCTCATCTGGAAAGATTGTCCGGCGGTGTCCTACTCTCCCACACCCTCCCGAGTGCAGTACCATCGGCGCTGGAGGGCTTAGCTTCCGGGTTCGGAATGTTACCGGGCGTTTCCCCTCCGCCATGACCGCCGTAACTCTATCGACATGTCAAACAACCAACCAACCAGCAAATCCACTGGGGGTGTTGTTCGTTTGTCGGGAGTTGCACAGTGGACGCGTAGCAGCTTCGTAGTCAAGTCCTCGGCCTATTAGTACCGGTCAACTGAACCCGTTACCGGGCTTACATTTCCGGCCTATCAACCCAGTCGTCTAGCTGGGGGCCTTACCCCACAAAAGTGGGTGGGATACCTCATCTTGAAGCGAGCTTCCCGCTTAGATGCTTTCAGCGGTTATCCCTTCCGAACGTAGCTAACCAGCCGTGCCCCTGGCGGGACAACTGGCACACCAGAGGTTCGTCCGTCCCGGTCCTCTCGTACTAGGGACAGCCCTTCTCAAGTATCCTACGCGCACGGCGGATAGGGACCGAACTGTCTCACGACGTTCTAAACCCAGCTCGCGTACCGCTTTAATGGGCGAACAGCCCAACCCTTGGGACCTGCTACAGCCCCAGGATGCGACGAGCCGACATCGAGGTGCCAAACCATCCCGTCGATATGGACTCTTGGGGAAGATCAGCCTGTTATCCCCGGGGTACCTTTTATCCGTTGAGCGACACCGCTTCCACATGCCAGTGCCGGATCACTAGTCCCGACTTTCGTCCCTGCTCGACCTGTCAGTCTCACAGTCAAGCTCCCTTGTGCACTTGCACTCAACACCTGATTGCCAACCAGGCTGAGGGAACCTTTGGGCGCCTCCGTTACCCTTTAGGAGGCAACCGCCCCAGTTAAACTACCCACCAGACACTGTCCCTGAACCGGATAACGGTCCGAAGTTAGATACCCAAATCAACCAGAGTGGTATTTCAAGATTGCCTCCACCCATACTGGCGTATGAGCTTCACCGGCTCCCACCTATCCTACACAAGCTAATTCGGATACCAATGTCAAGCTATAGTAAAGGTCCCGGGGTCTTTCCGTCCTGCCGCGCGTAACGAGCATCTTTACTCGTAATGCAATTTCGCCGGGCCTGTGGTTGAGACAGTGGGGAAGTCGTTACGCCATTCGTGCAGGTCGGAACTTACCCGACAAGGAATTTCGCTACCTTAGGATGGTTATAGTTACCACCGCCGTTTACTGGCGCTTAAGTTCTCCGCTTCGCCCCGAAGAGCTAACAGGTCCCCTTAACGTTCCAGCACCGGGCAGGCGTCAGTCCATATACATCGAATTACTTCTTCGCATGGACCTGTGTTTTTAGTAAACAGTCGCTTCCCCCTGCTCTCTGCGGCCATACAACGCTCCACCCGCGTGGGGCTTCACGTCTCCGGCCCCCCTTCTCCCTAAGTTACGGGGGCAATTTGCCGAGTTCCTTAACCACAGTTCGCCCGATCGCCTCGGTATTCTCTACCTGACCACCTGTGTCGGTTTGGGGTACGGGCCGCTAAGAACTCGCTAGAGGCTTTTCTCGGCAGCATAGGATCACTGACTTCACCTGAATCGGCTCGGCATCACGTCTCAGCCTTCATGGCGTGCGGATTTGCCTACACGCCGGCCTACACGCTTACCCCGGCACAACCACCGGCCGGGCTCAGCTACCTTCCTGCGTCACCCCATCGCTTGACTACTACCCGTCAGGTTCCCACGCTCCCCAGTATCGGTCCGAAGACCTCCACCGGTTCGGGTGGTTAGCACAACGAGGTTCGTCAGGGTCGCTCTTTCGCGGGTACGGGAATATCAACCCGTTGTCCATCGACTACGCCTCTCGGCCTCGCCTTAGGTCCCGACTCACC
>NZ_JAEVHJ010000034.1:0-34637 GCF_016802855.1 Micromonospora sp. ATA51
ACCCGGGGATCAGCCTGCCCTCAGCTTCTACCGTTCACTGCGATGACCGGCGGCAGGCACTTCCTCCTGCACGGCAACATCAGCGCCTCGTGGCGCACGGCTTTTCTCGTCCACGCAGAGGACCACCGCCCGCTCGGGCGGGTTGTGGTACAGCCCCACCACGTCGACGACCTTGTCCACGAACAGCGGATCGGTGGACAGCTTGAACGTCTCCGCCCGGTGCGGTTTGAGGCCGAAGTCGCGCCAGATCCGCCCGATCGTGGACTTCGACAGTCCGGTCCGCTCGGCCATTGACGTCCGCGACCAGTGCGTGGCGTTGCGCGGGGTCTGCTCCAGGGACGCCACCACCACGTCCTCGACCTGGTCCAGGGTGACCGACGGCGGACGGCCCGGCCGATCCTCGTCAACGAGGCCGTCCAACCGTCGAGCGAGAAACCGCGACCGCCACTTACCGACCGTGGTGCGGTCCACCCCCAGCCGGTCAGCGACCTCCACGTTGGACAGCCCGTCGGCGCACGCCAACACAATCCGACACCGAAGCGCCAACGCCTGCGACGACTTCGCCCGTTGCGCCCAACGCCGCAACGTCGACCGCTCATCCTCGCTGAGGATCAACTCGGCTTTCGGACGCCCACGACCCGCCATCCACACAGCCTACAATTAAGATGGCGAATTTCCGACGCACGACACTAGTCGCTGCTCCACGAGTTCTCCAGACCCCGGTGGCAACGCCACCGCCGGCTGTGTGAGCCTCGCCCACGAGGACCTCGTCGGAGTGCTGCGCTGGCTCGATCCGGCCGCGTCGCCGCATATCGTGCTCGCCCCCCGGCAGTGGCTCGAGCGCGGCTGAACCCCGGCCACCGCCGACGTTTCCGCTGCCCTGCACCGCTTCCTTGGAGCAAACCTAGGAAGTAGCTGAGAGATATCCGGCTGAGTATCGCTCGTTTCTAGCCTTCACCCGTCGTGTCTTCAAGGGACCGGAGGGTAACGGGTGAAAAGGCGATCACGAGGCCCCCTGATCGGGGGCCTGGCGCTGGTCATGGTGGCCACGCTGGGCGGGATGACGCTCCTGCCGGACCAGGACCCCGCTCGCACCGGCCAGGCAGCCGGAGCGAAGGACGACCACCCCGGCTTGCTGTCGCGGATCGGCGATGCCGCGCGGGGTCTGGTCGACGGCGGGTCGGGCCGGGCGAAGCCGGAGGTCATCAGCGCGGGCCTGGCCCGCGACGAGAAGCCGCTGGCGGGGAAGAAGTGGCCGGAGCAGAAGCGGGTCCGGGAGCTGGCCGGTAAGCGGACGGCGAACAGTCGGGTCTATCAGCTGTCGGACGGTCGGACGCAGGCGGAGATCTCGGCGGTGCCGCTGCACTACCGGGACGCGAAGGGCCGGTTCCAGGCCATCGACACCACCGTCCGCCCCACCTCTGACAAGGGGTACGTGCAGGGCAACCGCACGAACACCTTCACCAGCCTGTTCGGGGACAGCACGGCCGACCTGGTGCGGTTCGAGGCCGACGGCCGGAGCATCGAGCTGGGTCTGGCCGGCGCGGCGAAGGCGGCGACGCCGAAGGTGTCGGGTTCCACGGTGACCTACGCGGGCCTGGCGGGCGGCGCGGACGTGGTGTACGACGTGAGCAGCACGGCGTTGAAGGAGAAGATCGTCCTTCGTCGGGCGCCGGGGGGTCCGGCGTCGTACACGTTCACCCTGGACACCGCCGGGCTGACCGCGCAGCAGCGGGAGGACGGCTCGATCGCGTTCGTCGGCAGGGACGGCGGCGCGCCGGTGTTCGTGATGCCGGCGCCGTTCATGTACGACAGCAAGGACGACAAGGCCTCCCCGCACGGGAAGGTGTGGAGCGACAAGGTCACCCAGAAGGTGACCCAGTCCGGTGCCACGTCGACGATCACGATCACCGGGGACGCCGGCTGGCTGGCCGACCCGGCCCGGGTGTATCCGGTGGTGATCGACCCGACCATCAAGGTCCAGCCGGTGCCGACGGACGCCCAGGATGTGGCGATCTATTCGGGCGCGACCACCACCAACTACAACGACACCTACCAGCTGAAGGTCGGCACGGACGCCGCGCAGTCCTGGCGGTCGCTGGTCAAGTTCGACGTCAGCTCGATCCCGGCGAACACGCCGATCGACGACGCGCAGCTGCAGATGTACTACTCCCAGACCCACTACGCCTGGGGCTTCGACGTCGCGATGGAGGCCCGGCGGGTCACCCAGCCGTGGAGCGAGAGCACGGCGAACTGGTCGAACACCAACGCCAACATCGCCGCCCAGCCGGCCGGCAACATGGTGACGAAGGACGACGGCGACGCGGGCACCTCGGCCAGCGGCACCTGGTCCTACTCCGGGAACACCGCCCTGACGCCGCTGGCCATCAACGGCGACTACCGGTACAACAACGACACCACGACCGGCAACACCCACACCTGGGTGCCGACGATCACCGAGGCCGGTGACTACCAGGTCGAGGTCCACTACGTCTCGGAGGCCGACCGGCCGACGAACGCGCCGTACACGGTGTACTTCAACGGCGGCTCGAAGACCTACACGGTCGACCAGACCGGCAGTGGGCTCGGGGAGTGGAAGACCCTCGGCGTGCACCCGTTCGCGGCCGGCACCACCGGCAAGGTCGTCCTCGGCGACGTCTCCGGCAAGTCGGTGATCGCCGACGCGGTCCGCTTCACCCGCTGGGGCGTGACGACCAAGAAGGCGGCGGTCTCCAACGTCTGGAGCACGTTCCCGGTCCGCAACGTGGTCCAGGACTGGGTCAACGGCACGTACGCCAACAACGGCTTCATGGTCAAGGCGGTCGACGAGGCGAAGAAGGGCCGGGGCGGCCCGATCTTCGAGGCCTCCGAGTTCGCCTACAGCAACGCCCGTCGGGACTTCAACCTGCCGAAGCTGGTGGTCACCTACGGCCGGCCGGGCGTGACGGTGAACCCGCCGACCACCATCACCTCCACCGGTGCGGTCCTCGACTGGCCGGCGTACGTGGACCCGTCGACGAGCACCGCCGATGACGCGGTCGAGTACCAGGTGCACCGCAGCATCTACCAGAACTTCACCCCGTCGTCGGCGACGTTGATCGCTCCGGTGTCCACGGGGACACGGACGTACCAGGACACCACGGCGGTGCCGACGGCGGCGGACAACACCGACCCGATGGCGCGGAAGTTCTACTACTACATGGTCGCGGTGAAGACCCGTGACGGGCAGGTTCTCGCGGGTCCGACGCAGCAGGCGATGCTGCCGAAGGCCGGCCAGATCACCCGGATCTACCGCACCGGTCAGACCGACACCACGCTGTCGGCGGCGCGTCCGACGGAGAACGTGGACGTCTACGACGGTGACCCGTACGTCAGCCCGGGCAACAACTCGTCGTACTACGGCGACACCCGGGGTCTGCTCAAGTTCCCCACCCTCACGGGCATCCCGGCCAACGCGCAGGTGGTCGACGCCGAGCTGCGAATGTACAACACGGGTCTCTACCCGGGCACGGACACCGACGAGTACGTCGACGTCTACCGGATGACCAAGGCCTTCACCGAGACGAAGGCGACGTGGAACACCTCCGACGGGGTCACGGCGTGGACCACGCCTGGCGGTGACTACGACACCACCTGGAAGGCCGGTTTCAACGGGTTCACCAACGACCCGGAGTGGGAGACCTGGGACGTCACCAGCCCGGTGAAGGGCTGGGTGGCCACCCCGACCAGCAACTACGGTCTGCTGCTGCGGCAGCGCGACGAGGTCAACCAGACCGCGCGAGCGATGCTGCTGTCCTCGGAGGGCCAGGAGCCGCTGCTGCGGCCGACGCTGGAGGTGACCTACCTCGAGCAGACCGCGGAGTCCACGTACTACGCGGCCTCGACGCCGCCGCTGGCCACCGCGGACTCGACGTACACGGTGCCGGTGACGCTGTCGAACCCGACCCTGGCGGCGTGGAATCCGACCGACTGGGAGCTGGCGTACGACTGGAAGCGGGCCGACGGGGTCACGGACGGCGCGGACGCCACCTACGAGCTGAAGACCGCGCTGCCGAAGAGCGTCCCGGCCGGTGGCACGGTCGACGTGGCGGCGCAGGTGAAGACCCCGCCGTCGTCGACGGAGGGCAACAAGCGCACCGACTACGTGCTCCAGTGGGATCTGCGGAACAAGCTGACCGGCAAGAAGCTGTCGGAGACCACGCCGGCGATCCAGCCGCTGCCGCAGAACGTGGCGGTGGAGGAGCCGACCTCCGACCAGCTGGGTCTGGAGAAGTTCTACTCGTACGCGGGGAAGAACACCGGCGCCGGCGGCACCATGATGAACAACCTGTACTCCGGCAACACCGTCTGGTCGTACAACGCGATCAACAACCCCTCCCGGGGCCTGTCGACGTTCGTGCGGATGTCCTACAACTCGCTGGACACCACCGACAGTGTGGCCGGGTACGGCTGGTCGTTGCAGGCCAGCTCGATGATGCGGCTCGGCACCCCGCTGGACTTCCACCCGAACCCGAACCCCACCAAGGTCACCCTGACCGACGGTGACGGCACCAGCCACTGGTTCACCTGGGACGCCACCGCGAACGAGTGGAAGAGCCCCAAGGGTGTGCACCTCTACCTGCAGAAGTACAGCAGCGTGGAGTGCAAGCCCAACACGCAGGAGCGCAAGGCGTGGGTGCTCACCCGACCGGACCGCACGCAGTTCTTCTACGACTGCGAGGGCTTCCTGTCGAGCATCGTCGACAACAACGGCAACGAGATGCTCTTCACCTACGAGGAGCGCAAGTCCAACAACAAGCCGACGAAGTTCCTGCGCTACATCACCGACCCGACCGGCCGGATCACCCTGACCATCGACTACTACGCCAAGGGTCAGACGTTCGACTACATCGACGACACCACCTGGAACCGGGTGTCGGGTGCGACGAACCTGACCAACCCGAAGATCATCGACCACGTCTCGCAGATCACCGACATCTCGGGGCGCAAGCTCACCTTCACCTACACCGACAAGGGTCTGCTCGGTGAGCTGATCGACGGGGCCGGGTCGACCAACGGCACGCCGAAGACGTTCAAGTTCGCCTACGACATGACCCAGGGCAACAAGAACGTCAAGCTGGTCAAGGTCACCGACCCGCGGGGCAACCCCAGCAGCCTGGTCTACAACTACCCGCAGACCGGCGACGACCCGAAGTTCCACTGGACGACCAAGTCCTACACCGACCGGCTCGGCTACCTGACCCAGTTCGGCTACGTCGACCCGGACGGCCCGCAGGGCAACAACATCAACGCCACGGTCGCGGACGCGGAGAACCACGCCACCGCGTACCAACTGGACGGCTACGGCCGCTCGTACCAGACGACCAACGCGAAGAACGAGGTCACCAAGCTCGGCTGGGACGACGACCACAACGTCATCCGCCTCGAGGAGGCCAACGGCGCCGTCGCCACCTGGGCGTACGACCCGAAGACCGGCTACCCGACCGAGACGAAGAACGCCGAGGCGGTCAAGAACGGCTGGCCGGGCACGTGCTGACCTACCAGCGGCAGCTCAACGGCTACGTGGCCGAGGTCATCACCAAGACCAGCCCGGAAGGTCGCAAGTGGACCTTCGGCTACACCGCCGAGGGTGACATCGAAACCGTCACCGACCCGCTCGGCAACACCACGGCGACCGCCGGCGACTACACGAGCACCAACACCTACGACGAGTGGGGCCAGCTGCTCAGCGCCAAGGACGCCAACGGCAACACCACGGCATACGGCCCCTTCCACGCGAGCGGTTACCCGACGACCATCACGGACGCCGGCACCGGCAAGTCGTACTTCACCTACGACGACCGGGGCAACGTCACCGAGGTCAAGAACGGCAAGAACGCCAAGGTGACGCAGGCGTACGACACCTTCGGCCGGCGACCACCAAGGTGGAGCCGATGGACGCGGCCAACAACCGCTACATCACCACCAAGGCCCCGGTGTACGACCTCAACGACAACATCACCACGGCGTACGCGGCCAACGGCGCGGTGTCGACCTCCGTCTACGACAAGGCGGACCAGGCCGTCGAGACCCTCGCGCCGACGGACGAGGCGACGGACCCGGAGCGGAAGACCACCACGACGTACGACAAGGTCGGCAACGTCCTGACCGTCACGGAGCCCCAGGGCAACCTGACCTCCACGGCCGGCGACTACACCACGACCACCAAGTACGACGCGATCTACCAGCCGATCGAGGTCACCAACGGCCTCGGACAGAAAGTGACGTCGGAGTACGACAACGTCGGCAACGTCACGGTCCTGTACGACGCGAAGAAGACCGCCAGCGCGGCGGACGACTTCACCACGAAGTACGAGTACGACTCGAACCACCGGGTCGTGAAGACCGTCGACGCGCTCGGCAAGTTCACCTCCGCGCGGTACGACAAGGACGGCCTGACCCTCGGGTCCACCGACGCGGACGGCAACGAGTCGCTTGCGATCTACGACGCCCGCGGCGCGCTGGTCGAGTCGAAGGTGCCGCACGACAAGGACGGCTCCGGCACCATCACCTACCGCACCACGAAGTACGAGTACGACCAGGTCGGCAACCAGACGAAGGCGATCACCCCGCGCGGTGTGAACACCAGCGACGACGCCGACGACTTCGCCGTGGTGACCGTCTACGACGCGCTCAACCGCAAGAAGGAGGAGTGGTCGTCCTACGACAAGGACGACAGCCGCTACAACACGCCGGACAAGACCTTCTACGAGTACGACGAGATCGGCAACCTCAAGAAGGTCAGCGCGCCCCCGTCGGACGGGCAGACGGTCCGTAACGACACCGAGTACACCTACTACGACAACGGGTGGACCAGGACGTCCAAGGACCCGTGGGACATCGTCAACTCCTTCGACTACAACGACCTGGGCCAGCAGATCAAGAACACGCTGACCTCGGCCGGCGGGTCGACCAGCCGGACGATGACCTGGGACTACTACCCGTCGGGCAACGAGAAGGGGCGGTCGGAGGACGGCTTGCCGGTCGGCAAGGACGTGGTCCTGGTCGACAACACCGACTCGAACAACACCGCCGCCCAGGGCACCTGGACGAGCGGCGCCGCCACCGGGCAGTGGGGCTACGACGTGGCCACCGCGCCGGCGGGCAGCGGGTCGGCGCAGTTCAACTGGCAGCTGAACATCCCGCGGGACGGCAGCTACGAGGTGTTCGTCCGGCATCCGCAGGTCAGCGGCGCCGCGACGGACGCGAAGTTCACCATCACCTACGACGGCGGCAGCGCCACCAGAACGGTGAACCAGACGCAGAACACCGGCGCGTGGATCAGCCTGGGCAGCTACTCCTTCGTCGAGGACGGCGTCCAGAAGATCACCGTCACCGACCAGGCGACGGGCAAGGTGGTCGCCGACGCGGTCAAGCTGGTGCGGGACAACACCGGTGACGTCGACAACGAGAAGAAGGAGTTCACCTACCGGTACAACCCGAACGGGCTGATGGTCGAGGTCAAGGACCTCAGCCCGGGCGCGAAGATCGACCGGTACGACATCGCGTACGACGAGCTCAGCCAGATCTCCTCGGTGAAGGAGTACGCCGGGTCGACGCTGAAGAACACCACGGCGCTGACCTACGACGAGAACGGCAACCCGCTCACCTCGACTCACGACCTCACCTGGTCGAAGATCGAGTACGACGCGCGGGACATGGTCGCCAAGGTGACCAACGCCGACTCGCCGACGGCGGGCAACCAGCAGATCTCGACGTTCACGTACACCGCTCGCGGGCAGCTGCTCAAGCAGACGAAGCCCAACGGCAACACCGTGGACTTCGAGTACTACCTCGACGGCGCCACCAAGCACCAGCTGGAGAAGACCTCCGGCGGGGCGACCGTCGCGGAGCACACGCTGGAGTACCAGGCCAACGGGCACCCGTCGCGGGACGTGCTCAAGCTGATGAACGCTGACAACTCGTCGGACTACATCGACAACACGTACGTCTTCAGCTACGACCCGCAGGACCGGATCGCCAAGCTCGACAAGACCGGTGACAGCAGCTCGACGGAGTCGTACACCTACGACGCCAACGGCAACACGGTCGCCCAGACTGTCGAGGGCGCGACGAGCACCAGCAAGTACGACCGAAACCGGCTCCACTCCACCACCGCCGGTGGGGTGACGTCGACGTACAACTACGACCCGCTGGGTCGCCTCGACACGGTGTCGATCGGTGGTCAGCGGGCGCAGAAGTACTACTACGACGGATTCGACCGCACGGCGAAGACCACCGCGGGCATCGGTGCGACGGCGAAGTCGACGACCTACGCCTACGACCCGTTCGACCGGACGGTGTCGCAGACGGTGGGCTCGAAGACGACGGCCTTCACCTACCTGGGGATGGACAACCAGGTGCTGCGGGAGGAGGTCGCGGGCAAGGCGACCAAGTCCTACCAGTACGCGCCGTGGGGTCAGCAGCTGACCCAGATCAAGCACAAGGACGACGGCAGCCGGGAGTACTCGCAGTTCATCTACCGGCCGCGCGGTGACGTCGTCGGTATCACGAAGGAGGACGGCAAGACCCGGGCGACGTACGGCTACACGGCGTACGGCAAGGACGACGAGTCGCAGTTCACCGGTGTGGACAAGCCGGGTGCGACGCCGGAGGGCGAGGAGCCGTACAACGCGTTCCGGTTCAACGCCTCCCGGTGGGACGCGTCCTCGGGCACGTACGACATGGGCTTCCGCAACTACGACCCGGGCCTGAACCGGTTCCTGACGCGGGACTCGTACGGCGGCGCCCTGGCGGACATGGGTCTGGCGATGGACCCGTTCACCGGCAACCGGTACGCGTTCGCCGGCGGTAACCCGATCAGCTTCGTGGAGCTGGACGGGCACCTGTTCGGGATGTCGTGGTCGGACATCGGCCACGCCGCCCTGGACGTTGCCGGCATGGTGCCGGTGATCGGTGAGGTCGCCGACGTCGCCAACGGCATCTGGTACGCGGCCGAGGGCAACTACGTCGACGCGGCTCTGTCCATGGCGTCCGCGATCCCGCTGGCGGGGAACGCGGTGGCCGCGGCCAAGCTGGCCAAAACGGGTAAGAAGATCGCTGACGGCATCGACACCGCCCGGGACCTGGAGAAGGCGGCCGAGAACGCCAAGGCTGTCCAGAACGGCGTCGAGGCGACCACCGACACCTCAAAGGCGGTGCCTAGCAACACGCCGAAGCCCAAGGCTGAGGAACCAACGGCACCCAAGCAGAACTCGTCGCCGGAGGATTCATGTCTGGTGAGGCCGAACAGCTTCGTGCCTGGTACGAAGGTCGTGATGGCCGATGGCACGAGCAAGGCCATCGAGCAGCTGAAGGAGGGCGATGGGGTTCTGGCCACGGATGTCGAGTCGGGGGAGAACCAGCTCCGGACGGTGACCAACGTCCGCAGCGTCGAGGGTAAGAAGACCTTCATCACCTTCACCGTCGACCTGGACGGCGCGGCCGGCTCGAAGACCGGGAGCATCACTTCAACCGATGCTCACCTGGTCTGGCTCCCCGACAGCGGCATGTGGGCCAAGGCCGGGCAGCTCCGGCCCGGCATGTGGCTGCAGAGTGCTGCTGGTGACTGGATTCAGGTCACCGCGGTCAAGCGCACGGTGAAGCACGAGCGGGTCCACAACCTCACCGTCGACGGGGTACACAGCTACTATGTGGTCGCCAATGACACGCCGCTGCTCGTTCACAACTGCGGAGGTACGGTTGGCGGGCACAAGACCAGTTGCACGTGCGCTACCGGTGGTACGCCGGTGGGGCCGAGGAACGCCTCTCTGGCCGGCGGCACTCACCCCAAGACCGGGGTGCCGTTCGATGGACAGGGTTTCCCGGACTTCTCCGCGCACAAGGATCCGAGCGTTCCGGATGTCTCCATCACGCTGACCGGTGATCCCAAGAAGGACTTCAGGCTCGCGGACAAGGCCGCGGGTATCACGGAGGCCTACAGGAAGGGCACATGGACGTGGCATCATCACCAAGACTGTGGACGCATGCAGCTGGTCAATATGGCCATCCATGCCAAGACGGGTCACACCGGTGGCGCCTCAATTTGCTGAAGGTTATGCGCTGAGATGACTTCCCCATTCGAAGAAGGTCCGTCGCCATGGATCGGACCACCGTTGACCGAGGACATGGTGCGGCAGGCCGAGGAAACTCTCGGATTTCGGCTGCCGCGGAGTTACGTGGAGCTGATGTATCGGCAGAACGGCGGTGTTCTGAAGAACACCTGCTATCCGACGAGCTTCCGGACGTCCTGGGCAGCGACCACTTCGGGTTGGACGTCATCATGGGCATCGGATATGAGGAGGGTATCGACGCGCAGTCGGCTGAGCTGATCTCCGAATGGGACTACCCGAATGTCGGGGTAGTGCTCGGTGTGACGCCCATGGCCGGCCCCGACACGGTCATGCTGGACTACTCCGAGTCCGGACCGGACGGGGAGCCGGCGGTCGTATACGTCGGCGAAGACAGGATTCCTCGGCGGGTCGCCGACTCGTTCGGGGAGTTCATCGATGGCCTGGTCTCGTGCGAGGTCTATGAAGATGAAGACGATGACCAGTAACCGTTGATTGAGTGCGGGGCCCATTCCTGGCAACAGGGGTGGGCCCTTCACTTGTCGGCGGCTGATGCTGCTTGGTTGTGCAACCGGCCTCGGCTCGATCGCACCGGTCCATACGCGCACGCGCGTTCGTGAGCGCGGTTCTATGATCGGCTGGTGGCGTATGAAATGGAGACGTATCAGCCGTATGCGGCGGCCCGGGTCGTCACGATCGATGAGTTGCCCAGCCTGTACGTCCCGGACCATGAACCGATATTCAGCTACGGCATCGACGGTGACGATGTGATGATCGTTTCGGTGCACGACGAGTTCAGTACCGTCTCACTGCTGCACGACCGCACGTGGTACTGGCTTGAGGAGTCACCCGACACGGATCTTGTTGAGATCCTGTTGTGCGGGCAAGAGGCGTGGGTCCCGGCCGGCGCAAAGGTGCGGCACGAGACCGGACTGGCTGCGCTGCGGCTGGCCCACGACGTGCCGCGGCTCATGACCGAGTTCATGTGGCGTGAGCAGTAAGCCCTTCTCCGGCGTCATGGCTCGTCCCTCAAGGCCGAGGCCTCGGACGCCGCCGAGCCCCCTACCACTGCCTTTGGAGTCGGCTGTGTGGGATAAGTTTCTGAGTCAGTATCGGATCACAGTCGCTTGAACCATGTCGCGGACGGTGCTGGCGCTGCGGTTCCGCCAACTCTGTCCGAACCCTTCGCTAGGTTTTCCGGCACCACTTTCAGCGATGGCCTGTATCGAATTCACACGCCGGAATCCGCGGCGGCCTCGAACGACTTCTGCGCACGGCTGATTCGCGGCTTCGCCGGTCGGATGTATTGTTTCGGCTTCGACTGGCTCGGCCGGAACCTTGCTGTCGACCTCGAAGGCGGCGACGGAGAGGGACTTGTCGTCCTCGTGGAGCCGGGCGCGGGTGAGCTTCTCGAAAGTGAAGTCGAGCTGACACCGTTCGACGACGAGGTTCTCGTGGCGGACCCGACCGGGCTCGCCGCCGGATTCTTCGACGAGTGGCGATCGGCGAACCCGGGCTTCGACAGGCTCGCCTTCGACCAGTGCGTCGGCTACAAGGTTCCGCTCTTCCTCGGGGGAGACGACGAGGTGCACAACCTCGAGGTCGTGCCCTACGACGTGTACTGGGAGTTGCGCGTCCAGCTTCGCACGGGCACTCGCCACATGCCGGCAGGTACCACCATCCAGAGGATCATCGTGGCCGACGATGTGGAGCAGTGAACCCCTTTCATCGTGATCAAGGCGGCTGAGCAGATGCGCAGCGTCGTGTCGTTGCTCTAGATAGGACGAAGCTCCTGGTAGCACAGCAGTCGACCAAGAGGCACTTTCCAGCACGGGAGCTTCGTTGCTGACCTATCCTGCCAGCATCCCTCGGCGGCCGCTGGCGTCGTCTGCCCGCGCAGCAGCAGGCGCTGATGGCCTTGGCCCACCTGCGCACGGTGTGGCGGTACCTGCGCGAAGCCGTCGACCTGCTCACCGCCCACGGCGCTGACCTCGCCGAAGCTATGGGCCGGGTCGCCAGGCTGGCGTATGCGATCCTCGACGGGACCCTGATTCCGATCGATCGAGTTGCCGACCAGCGGCCCTACTACTCGGGTAAGCACAAGCGCCATGGCGTGAACGTGCAGGTCCTGGCCGATGCCGCCGGCCGGCTGATCTGCGCCTCATCCGCGCTACCCGGCTCAACCCATGACCCGACGGCCGCCCGCACCCACGGCCTGATCGACGCGCTGACCAGCACCGGAGTGATGACCTTCGCGGATCAATCTACCCTGACAGGATGCAGACCGAGCCGCGCGGCACGATGCACGGGTGGATCTGGCGCGCCAATCTACTGCCGTTCGTCGAGACGATCGCTGATCTTGTGCGCTGCCGGCTCGACGAGAGCGGGCTCACCGCCGGAGTCGAAGACTCCGGCGCCGGCAACGACCGCTGGTTCACCTTAGTGCTGGACGGGCAGCCCCGCGTCGAGATGCACTTCGCGGGTACTGACGACCAGGTGCTGGTCGAGGTGGAATTGGACGGCACCGACGAGTCGTTCGAAATCAGGGCCGCTCTGTTGCTCGACGTCTGCAGCAGCTACCGCCTGACTCCCGAGGCCGGCTGACTCGAACCCGACATCGACGCGCTGGCGACACCCACCGACAGCGGGAGATGATCCCTCCCCGCCGCACCGTCGATGACCAACACCATCACCATGAAAATGGCTCACTGAGCCGTGGACGACGGTGGTCGGTGCCGCCCCCTCAGGCTCGGATGGGACGAGCGCCCCGGCGCGTAGAAGTTGTCGGGAAGGCCGCGCTTGTGGAAAGCGCCGGTGTCAGCCGTTCGGCTGGCCGTCGCCGGACTCGCGGTCGGCGGGTCTCGTCGGGTGGATCATCGTGGTCGCCGCGCGGACGTCGTGACAGACCGGAGTGGCGCGCCCCGCACCCGTCCGGCCGCTATGCCGTCCGGCCGTGCCCGTGTGGACTGATCCCGATCGCTGTTTCCACCGTTTCAAGCTGCGAGAAGCGGGGTAACGGCTCCAGCATCGCCGAAAAGGCTCGCGGCGGCGCCGCTCACCGAGCGTCACGGATGACGGGGGAGCGCTCTCGGTGACAATTTCGTTACGCCGACACGCCGGTCGTTGACATTGATGTTCGTCACCTTCTGTCGGTGGTCATCAGCCTTGTTGTCCCCGCAAGCGCCCGCTTAGCCTGAGCGCGCTCGAGGTTCAACGGGGGAGCGGCGGGATGAAACTGCGGATTCGGCTTCTGGGCACTGTGGAGCTGCGCGTCGACAGCAAGGTCGTGACACCCGGCGCAGCGAAGCGACGAGCGGTCCTCGCCGGTCTCGCGATCGAGGCGAACCGATCGGTCTCGCTGCACCGACTGGCCGAGATGGTCTGGTCCGACGTTCCGCCGGCGTCCGCCGTGGCGAACCTGCGGTCCCACGTCGCGGTGCTGCGGCGCACCCTCGGCGACCGGTTGGTCGCCGCCCGAACGCGTACGAGCTGCGGCTGGCGCCGGACGAACTGGACGTGGCCGAGTTCCAGCGGCTGGCGGGGGAGGGGCGGGCGCTGCTGGCCACCGCCGAGCCCGCCGGCGCCATCGCCACGCTCACCGCCGCCTTGGAACAGTGGCGCGGGGCCTCCGGCGACGGCCTGCCCCGGGGCACCGCGCTGGACAACCGCTGGGCCAGCCTCGACGAGCAGCGGCTCCAGGTCTTCGAGGAGTTGGCCGAGGCGCGGCTGGCCGCCGGTCAGCACGGTGATCTGCTGCCCGAGTTGCGCGGGCACCTCGCCGCCCACCCGCTGCGGGAGCGGGCCTGGGGGCAGCTCATGCTCGCCCTCTATCGCTGCGGCGACGTGCCGGCCGCGCTCACCGTCTACCGGGACGCCCGGGCCGTCCTGGACGAGCAGCTCGGCATCGAGCCCGGCGAGGACCTGGCCACCCTGCACCGCGCGATGCTCGATCGGGCGCCGGAGCTGTCGTACGTCCCCGTCGTCGTCGCGCCGACGCCACCACCCACTGCCGAGGTGCGGCCCGCCGTCGGCTGGACGGTGCCCCGGGAGCTGCCGGCGGACCTGGTCACCTTCGTCGGGCGTACCCGGGAGACCGCCGACGTGGTGGACACGGTGGGCGGCGCGAAGGCGGCCGCCGTGGTCGTCACCGGGGCGGCCGGCAGCGGCAAGACTGCCCTCGCGGTACGGGCCGCGCACGCCGTGGCCGGCGGCTTTCCGGACGGGCAGGTCTTCGTCGACCTCGGCTACCGGAACTCGGTGACGCCGGGTGAGGTGCTGGCCCGGGTGCTGCGCGCGCTCGGCGTCGCCCCGGCGGACGTCCCCGGCAACACCGACGAGCGGGCGGGGTGGTTCCGCTCGCTGGCCGCCGGCCGACGGTTCCTGCTGGTCGTGGACGGGGTCACCCGGGCCGCGCAGGTGCGGCCGCTGCTGCCGGCCGGGCCGGGCCCCGCCCTGATCGTCGTCGGTCAGCGGCGCTCGGCAGCCTCGACGGCGTCCGCCGGGTGGCGCTGCGCCCGCTGGGCGCCGCGCAGGGGCGCGACGTGTTGGCCGCTTTCGCCGGGCCGGAGCGGCTGGCCGCGGATCCGGCGGCCACCGCGAAGCTGGTCCGGCTCTGCGCCGGTTCGGCGCTGGCGCTGCGGATCGCCGGCACCCGCCTGGCCCGGTGCCCCGCCCTGTCGGTGGCCGCCCTGGTCGCCCAGGTCGGTGACGGTCAGGACCGGTTGGATCTGCTCGCCTACGAGGACCTGTCGGTGCGGGAGAGCCTGGCGACCGGGGTCGCCGCCGTCCGCTCCGACGACGAGGTGGCCGGCCGGCTCCTGGAGCTGCTCGGCGCGTCCCCAGACGCCCCGGCCCGGGTGGACCGGGCCGCCGCACAGCTCGGCGTCTCCGCCCACCGGGTACGGCGGGCGCTGGAGGAGCTGGCGGACGCGCACCTGATCCAGTGCGAGGGGCCCGGCGGCTACCGCCTGCCGGCGCTGGTCCGCGAGTACGCGGCCGAGCTGGCGGCCGTGCCGTCCGCCCCGACGCACCCGTTGCCCGGCTGGCGGGTCGACCCCGTGGCCGCCTGACCCTCGGTGACCCGCCGAGCGTGGACGAACGGCTCTGTCCAGGGCGCCCGGCCCGGCGTCAGACTGAGTCATGAGACCTCAGCGCGTACCACTGCTCGCCAGCCTGGTCGTGCTGCTCGCGGTGGCCTGCGCGACCGACCACGACGGCGCGGCGTCCCCACCCTCGACGGCGTCCACGCCCGGCGCGTCCACCGCCGTAACCGCGTCGGCCACCGCCCCGCCTTCGACCGATGTCGCGCCGAGCCAGACCGTCGGCGACTGGCGGGTGACCTACGGCTGGCCGTGCCCGACGCGCCGGCCCAGGTGACGCACGACGTCCGGGTGCCGGTCACCCCGGCGCCGGGGGAGCCGCTGCCGGTCCTGGTGGGCATCCAGGTCGGTGACCATCCGGCCGAGGGGTTCAGCCGGATCACCTTCGCCTTCCGCGGCCCCACCCCCGGCTACCAGGTCGGCTACGTCGACCGGGTGGAGTCCGACGGCAGCGGCACGCCGGTCGACCTGCCCGGCACCGCGTTCCTCGCGCTCCGCTTCCACCCGGCCCAGGGGCACGACAGCAGCGGCCGGAGCACGGTGACAACCGCGGCCCGGGCCATCGGCTACCCCACGCTGCGCGGCTGGGCCCCGGCCGGCGACTTCGAGGGGTTGACATCTGTTGCCAGCGGAGTGGGCGCTGATGCTCTTGAGCGCGCTTCAGTGTTAGAGTGACTGCCGTCGGGCAGGTGATAATCAAACCTATCCGGCGCGCGAGGCCCTGCGGCGGCAGGCTAAACACGCCAGATTGGTCGGTACCGGGAGTGCCTCGGGAACCAGATCCTTCGGGATCGAACGGACGTGGAGACCGTGTAAGACCAGGACCTGTCCTGGCTGTGGTCGTCGAAGCGTCAACCTCGCACCGCGTCAGCGGGTAAGACGAGGAGCGTCCGCTGGTGACGGCGGACTGCGAATTGGTGTGCTCACCAAAGCGCACTGCTCGCAACGGTACCTCAGCTTCGGCCTCCAGCCGCCCGCCGGCAGTTCCCTGCCGGTGCGGCTTGGGGAGTCCACCCGGCCGGACGGCACCCACGTCGTCTCCGTGGACGTGCGCCCCGGTTGAGATGCTCGGAAGGGTGAGACGCGTACCGACCGCGCCGACCCGGTGGCCGGCGCGGTCGGGTCACGCGTGCCTCAGGACGCCCCGCCCCGGACGATCGCGACGGCCACCCGGCAGAACTCGTCCATGTCGGGGTTGAAGCCGGCGGCGATGTCCGGGTGCAGGCCGGCGCGTGTCTCGTCGAGCAGCCGGCGGCAGACCTCCTCGACCGGCTCGCCCGCGTAGCTGGACCGGACCCGTTCGGTGGCCGCCTGCAGGGCCGAGGTCAGCTGATCCTCCAGCGGGCCGCGCAGCTTCTGTTGCACTGCGTCGAGCCCCCTCGGGTCGAGCGTGACATGTGGCTCCGACATCGGCGCTCCCTTCGTCGGCGTCCGCGGTACCCCACCGCGGACGTCGGTCAAACCACGGTGGGTACGGCGGCCACCCGGACCTGATACGAGAAGTCCTCGGCCGGCTCCTCGAGGTACGACAGCTGGCGGATCTGCCGGTCGTCGTCGTAGAGGGCGACGTCGACCAGGACGCCGAGGTGGGCCAGCCCGATGTTGGACACCCGCTTCTTGTCCTGCAGCACCGCGCAGACCCCGCCCAGCAGCGTGCTGGCGTCGGAGGTGCGGTGCCCGGGCGGGCAGCGCAGGGTGACGTCCACCTCGATCGGCCCGGTGAGCGGGGTCCAGCCGGTGCGCTGGGCGGCCGCGCAGGCCGCCTCGAGCAGGGCGCGGACCCGCGTCGCCTGCCGATGCCCGGCGGCGAAGATGGACAGAGCCTCGGTCTTGACCGGGGGCAGGCCGCTCACCTCGAACGTCAGGGCGAGAGCGCGGGTGTCCTGCACGACAACCTCCTCGTTGGGGACGATCCTGCCCAACCGGTGACGCGGCAGAGGGGGGTTCCCGCGATTACCAACCGATCGGACGGGTCGGGGGTCGGCCGGAGGCGTATCGACTTCGACGGCGACGCGCTGGCTGCGGAGCTACCGAAACGCTAGTGCACCGGGCGCACGCTGGGTAGCCTCGCCGTTCACTGAGTGGGACGCGGCGGGAAGGCGCAGAACTCGTTGCCCTCCGGATCGGCCAGCACCCACCAGCCGACCCGGTCGTCGGGCTCGCGCAGCAGCACGGCGCCGGCGGCGATCAGCGCGCCGGGGTCCGGGTCGGTCAGGTCGACGTCCCAGTGCACCCGGTTCTTCACCCGCTTGCGCTCCGGCGCCGGGTCGAAGATCCACGACTGCCACGGGAAACCCGTGGCACCCGTCACCCAGGCGGACCCCTCGCCGCCGCCGCCGACCTGACCGCCGACCACTCCCGCCCACCACGCCGCCTGCGCGGCCGGGTCGGCGCTGTCCACCACCAGCTCGAAGACCAGCCGGTGGGCGGAACGACGGTCAGTGGCGGGCGCGCTTGATCTCGTGGAAGGCCGGCAGCCGCATCAGCGGCAGCAGCGAGTCCCAGACGGTCAGGGCGTCGGCGGTGCCGGGCACCTCGGTGAGGATCGGCCCGTGGATGCCCCGCTCCGCGCCCGGGACCATCAGCACCGGCGAGCCGACGTCCGGGCCCACCGAGGCGTACGACAGGTCGTGCGACTCGCGTACCGCCCGGTCCCACCGCTCGTCGTCGAGGGCCGGCGCGGCCGCGGCCAGGCCGGCCGCCTCGACGGCCGCGTCCACGATCTCGTCCGACGGCGGGTTGCCGGCGTCGTGGATGCGGGCGCCCAGCTCGGCGTAGAAGCGGCCGGCGTCGTCGTGGCGGCCCTCGGCGCGCAGCGCCTCCACCAGCCGCAACGCCCGGCCGGAGGCGGCCAGCGCGTCGGCGTACTCCGGGGCGATCCGGCCCTCGTTGAGGATGGCCAGGCTGAACGCCCGCCACTCGACGCGCAGCCCGCGCGCCTCGGCCACGGCGACCAGCCAGCGGGAGGTGCGCCAGGTCCACGGGCAGGCCGGATCGAAGAAGAAGGTGGCGTCCATCCGCCGAGCGTAAGGGCCGTCCGGCGGGCGCGCACGGTGGTGATCCGGCCCACCCCAGCCCCTGTCATTCCCGTCTCATGACGCTGAGGTTTCGCAGCGTGGCCGGTCGGGCACTGTTGGCGCACGAAACGTCCGGGGCCGGACGGATTTGCCGCCGCCGCACGCCCGGACCGTCTCGCCGTGCGCCGGGGCACGGGCACCTCCCCCGGCTCTCGCCGAAGAAAGGGGGAGGGCGATGACGACAGACCCCGACGAGGCCGCGGACCGGCGGCGGCCACGATTCCGCGCGGCGGCCGCAGCCGCCGCGCTGACGTTGGTGGCGCCGCTGGCGGCCTGCGGGTCCGGCGGTGACGGTGGTACGCCGACGATCAACCTGTACTACCCGCCGGAACAGAACCTGCAGAAGGTCGTCGACGACTGCAACGCGCAGGCCCAGGGGCGCTACCAGATCGTCTACCGGGTGCTGCCGCGGCAGGCCGACGACCAGCGGGTGCAGCTGGTGCGCCGGCTGGCCGCGCAGGATCCCGGGATGGACGTGCTCGGCCTCGACGTCACCTGGACCCAGGAGTTCGCCAGCGCGCACTGGATCCGCGAGTGGACCGGCCAGGCCAAGGCGGAGGTGGAGCAGGGCACCCTCGCCGGGCCGCTGGACACCGCTCGCTACGAGGGCAGGCTCTACGCCGCGCCGAAGAACACCAACGTCCAGCTCCTCTGGTACCGCACCGACCTGGTGCCGCAGCCGCCGAAGACCTGGGACGAGATGATCTCCGCGGCCCAGGAGCTGAAGCAGCAGGGCAAGCCGTACCAGGTGCTCACCATGGGCGCCCAGTACGAGGGTCTGGTCGTCCTCTACAACACCCTGGCCGAGAGCGCCGGCGGGAAGATCCTCAGCGACGACGGCAAGCAGGCCGTGATGGACGACGGCACCGTGAAGGCGCTCGACCAGCTAAAGAAGTTCGCCACGTCGGGCGTGACGTCGCCGTCCTTCACCAACGCCACCGAGGACCCGGTCCGGCTGGAGTTCCAGTCCGGCGCGGGCGCCTTCCAGGTCAACTGGCCCTTCGTCTATCCGGCCATGCAGGAGGCCAACCCGGAGCTGGCGAAGCAGGTGAAGTGGGCCCGGGTGCCGGGGATCGACCCGAACACCCCGAGCAAGGTCACCATCGGCGGCGTCAACATGGCCGTCAGCGCCTACTCCAAGCATCCGGCGGAGTCCTTCGAGGCGGCCAGCTGCATCCGCAACGCGAAGAACCAGAAGTTCTCGGCGGTCAACGACGGCGTGCCGCCGACCATCGAGCAGGTCTACGACGACCCGGAGATGGACAAGGCGTACCCGATGAAGGACACCATCCTGGAAGAGCTGAAGGAGCCGGCGGTCCGCCCGCTGACCCCCGCCTACCAGAGCATCTCCACGGTCATGTCGGCGATCCTGTCGCCGCCGTCGGGCATCCGGCCCGAGCAGACCGCGAACGAGCTGCGCGACGCCATCGCCGACGCCCTCGAGTCGAAGGGGGTCCTCCCGTGAGCATCAACGCCACCCCGACCGGTGCGGACGTCGCGGCCGACGAGACCGCCACCCGGTCCACCGGCCGGCACGCGGCGGTGCCCGCCCAGCGGGCCGGCCGCCGGGCGAAGGCGCCGCTGAGCGAGAACAAGCGGGCCGAGCGCCGGCTCGGCTGGCTGCTCTGCGCGCCGGCCGCGCTGGTCATGGTGCTGGTCACCGCGTACCCGATCCTCTACTCGGTCTGGCTGTCGCTCCAGCGCTTCGACCTGCGCTTCCCCGACCAGCGCGAGTTCATCGGGCTGGACAACTACGTCACCGTGCTGACCAACCAGTTCTGGTGGACCGCGTTCGGGGTCACCGCGCTGATCACCGTGGTCACCGTCGCGATCGAGCTGGTGCTCGGCATGGGACTCGCGCTGATCATGCACCGCACGCTGGTCGGCCGGGGCATCGTCCGCACCGCGGCGCTGATCCCGTACGGCATCGTCACGGTCGTCGCGGCCTTCTCCTGGCGGTACGCCTGGACGCCCGGCACCGGTTACCTGGCGAACGTCTTCGACGGCAGCGCGCCGCTGA
This sequence comes from Micromonospora sp. ATA51, assembly GCF_016802855.1. Lineage (NCBI taxonomy): Bacteria > Bacillati > Actinomycetota > Actinomycetes > Micromonosporales > Micromonosporaceae > Micromonospora > Micromonospora sp. ATA51. Next base: position 20,306 of record NZ_JAEVHJ010000034.1, read on the forward strand.
CCGAGCGGGCCAGCTCGCTGGCGATCATCATGCTGGCGGAGATCTGGAAGACCACGCCGTTCATGGCGCTGCTGCTGATGGCCGGCCTGGCCCTGGTCCCCGAGGACCTGCTCAAGGCGGCCTCCACCGACGGCGCGACCTCCTGGCAGCGGTTCACCAAGGTGATGCTGCCGGTGATGAAGCCGGCGATCCTGGTCGCCCTGCTGTTCCGCACGCTGGACGCGTTCCGGGTTTTCGACAACATCTTCGTGCTCACCGCGGGCGGCAACGAGACCTCGTCCGTGTCGATGCTCGCCTACAACAACCTGATCCGGGGGCTGAACCTCGGCATCGGCTCGACGATGTCGGTGCTGATCTTCATCGCGGTGGCGATCATCGCCTTCGTCTTCGTGAAGCTGTTCGGTACCGCTGCCCCCGGCAGCGACGACGGGGAGAGGCGCTGACATGGCCACCGAAACCACCACGCGGGCGAAGCTGCGCTGGGGTCTGCTGGACGTGATCGTCGTCGTGTTCGCGCTGATCCCGGTGCTCTGGATCGCCTCGCTGTCGTTCAAGACCCCGGCCACCCTAACCGACGGGAAGTTCTGGCCGCGGGAGTGGACGCTGGACAACTACCGGACGATCTTCGACACCGACCAGTTCGTCCGGGCCCTGGCCAACTCGATCGGCATCGCGCTGATCGCCACGCTGATCGCGGTGGTGCTCGGCGCGATGGCCGCGTACGCGATCTCGCGGCTGGACTTCCCCGGCAAGAAGCTGCTGGTCGGGGTCTCCCTGCTGATCGCGATGTTCCCGCAGGTGTCGCTGGTGTCGCCGCTGTTCGAGATCGAGCGGCAGCTCGGCCTCTTCGACACCTGGCCGGGGCTGATCCTGCCGTACATCACCTTCGCCTTGCCGCTGGCGATCTACACGCTGTCGGCGTTCTTCAAGCAGATCCCGTGGGATCTGGAGAAGGCGGCGAAGATGGACGGCGCCACGCAGGGCCAGGCGTTCCGGCGGGTCATTGCCCCGCTGGCCGCGCCCGGGTTGTTCACCACGGCGATCCTGGTCTTCATCTTCTGCTGGAACGACTTCCTGTTCGCGATCTCGCTGACCTCCACCGAGCGGTCCCGCACGGTGCCGGTGGCGCTGTCGTTCTTCACCGGCGAGTCGCAGTTCGAGGACCCCACCGGGGCGATCTGCGCGGCCGCCGTGGTGATCACCATTCCGATCATCCTGTTCGTGCTCTTCTTCCAGCGCCGCATCGTCTCCGGTCTGACCTCCGGCGCAGTCAAGGGATAGGTGGTAGTCATGGCCGACATCGTGCTGGACAAGGTGAGCAAGAAGTTCCCGGACGGGACCGTCGCGGTGCAGGACGTCGACCTGGAGATCGCCGACGGCGAGTTCGTGATCCTGGTCGGCCCGTCGGGTTGCGGGAAGTCCACCACCCTCAACATGATCGCGGGGCTGGAGGACATCAGCTCCGGCGAGCTGCGGATCGCGGGGCAGCGGGTCAACGACAAGGCGCCCCGGGACCGGGACATCGCCATGGTCTTCCAGTCGTACGCGCTCTACCCGAACATGACTGTGCGGGAGAACATGGCCTTCCCGCTGCGGCTGGCGAAGCTGGACCGGGCCACCATCGACGCCAAGGTCGACGAGGCGGCGAAGGTCCTGGAGCTGACCCCGCTGTTGGACCGCAAGCCGGCCAACCTCTCCGGCGGACAGCGGCAGCGGGTGGCGATGGGCCGGGCGATCGTCCGTCAGCCGAAGGCGTTCCTGATGGACGAGCCTCTGTCCAACCTGGACGCCAAGCTGCGGGTGCAGATGCGCACGGTGGTGTCCCGCCTGCAGAAGCAGCTCGGCACCACCACCGTCTACGTCACCCACGACCAGACCGAGGCGATGACCCTCGGCGACCGGGTGGTCATCATGCGGGGCGGCGCGGTGCAGCAGGTCGGCCCGCCGCAGGAGTTGTACGACCACCCGCGCAACCTCTTCGTCGCCGGCTTCATCGGCTCGCCGTCGATGAACTTCCTGCACGCCGCCGTCTCCGAGGGGCGGCTGCGCACGGCGCTCGGCGACGTGGCGATCGGGGACCGGCTGCGCCGGCAGATCGAGGGCGCGGACGCCCCGCGCGAGCTGATCCTCGGCATCCGCCCCGAGCACTTCGAGGACGCCGAGCTGATCGACGAAGAGACCCGCCGCCGGGGCATGGAGTTCGACGCGCCGGTGGACATCGTCGAGTCGATGGGCTCGGACAAGTACGTCTACTTCACCGTCGAGGGGGAGCGGGCCACCGCCGCCGAGCTGGAGGAGTTGGCCGCCGACGCGGGCGCGGCGGACTTCGCGGGAGCCGGGTCCAGCCTGGTCACCCGGCTCTCCGCCGAGTCGGCGGTCCGGGAGGGCGAGAACCGGCGGGTCTGGTTCAACCTGGACAAGATCCACCTGTTCGACCCGTCCACCGGCCGGAACCTGACCCTGCACGAGGGCCGGGCGGCCGGCGCGCTCGCCGACTGACCGGACACGAACGGGGGCCGGCGACAGCAGCCGCCGGCCCCCGTTCGCATTGAGGGGTCAGGGATTCGAATCCCCTCAGCTCCACCAGTAACACCGCTGAGCAGCGGTAACGCTGCTACAAGGTCACGGACCAGATCGGGTACAAGTCAGATCCGATCTTGCTGATCTGGACCCCGGCACGCTGCGAGTCGATGGCGCCGACCGACAACGTCACCAAGGTGGCCACTCGATGTCCAGCGCTGCGCGCGTAGCAGTTGAAGGCGCCGGGCTGATAGCCGTCCGAACAGCCAGCACCGCTCACCGAACTTGAGGTGCGCCTCCCGAGGGTTGGGGCGCCGGCGAACTTTTGTCATCAGCCGCGAACGGCATCGTCTTACCCATACCCATTGTCCCTCACGAGGGTGAGCCTGGGGCCATACGGCTGTGGGGCGCGACGCTCGCCTGGATGATCAACGATCGTGGCCCGTACTCCATCGGGCCCAGAACGTCTCGAACGCGCATCCGTGGCAGTCCTTCGCGGGCCCAGTGGCGACCGTCAGGGAGTAGATCAGACATGTCGATGACCCCGTACACCGATGCTGCTGAACGGGCGCGGAAGATGCCGGCAGCTCCTGTGCCGCAGGCTGCCCAAGGGCCCGAGATTTCCAAGGCCGGCTATGCCGTGGAGGAGATCGCCGACGGTGTCTTCTTCCTCGGTGAGGGTATGTACAACATGATGTTCGTGGTCACGGACGAGGGCGTCATCGCCGTCGACGCGCCACCGACCCTCGGCCACAACATCCTCCGAGCGATCCGTAGCGTGACCAGCCGCTCAATCACCCACGTGGTCTACAGCCACCAGCATTCAGACCACGTCGGAGCGATCTCGGTCTACCCCGATGACGTGCCACGCTATGCCCAACGCATCACGGCGGAGCGGCTTGCAGCGCTCGGCGACCCGAACCGCCCCCTGCCGACACATGTGTTCGACGACACCCTGACAATCGACGCAGGAGATCACAGCCTGCAGCTCGACTACAAGGGGCCCAACCACGCCGAGGGAAACATCTTCATCTTCGCCCCGAAGCAACGCGTCTTGATGCTCGTAGACGTGATCTTCCCCGGCTGGGTTCCGTTCTCGAACCTCGCGGTCTCCGCGAACATCCCGGGCTTCGTCAACGCCCACGAGCAGGCACTCGGCTACCCGTTCGAGAAGCTAGTCGGCGGACACGTCAACCGACCTGGCACTCCGGACGACATAAGGACCCAAATCGAGTACATGAATGACCTGCGTTCCACCACCGAGGCAGCGCTCTCCTCGGTCAATCTGAATGAGATCATGGCCCCAGTCGACACCGCCAATGCCTGGGCCGTTTTCAAAGCCTACCTAGACGCCGTTGCCGCGCAGGCCGCCGACGAACTCGTTCCACGATGGACAGAGCGCTTAGGCGGCGCCGACATGTTCACACTGCCGAACGCATGGGCGATGGCAGAAGCCTTGCGCCTGGACTATGGCAGAATGGGCCCATTCGGCATCGCGCCTTGAGTTTGGCTCTCGCACAAATTGATCGGTACGGCAGAGGGCACCTCCAGGCCTACTCATTTTTGCCGCTGGTCGGGCGCGGCAGCCAGCGGGTGAGGCCCATCCGACCCTGCCGATGGTTGGACGCCTAGCCGCTACAGAACAGTGGGTGCTTGAAACGTTGCCCGGACTACCCTCATTGGCGTGCCCGTTGATGATCTTCCGTTGCCTCCCGCGTTCGAAGCGGTCACGGCCTGGGCCGGTGCTGGGCGGGTGCTGCGTGCCGCCGAGCTGGACGTGGCAACGTGGCGGCTTCCCGAGCCGCAGAAAGCCGCGCTGGTCTCCTGTGGCGTACCGCTGATCGATGACCTCGTGGGTGCGGTGTCATTCCACGCAGAGCCGACAAGGTACCGGTTGGCGCACTTCGACGACCTGGACTGGGTGTACGGCGCCGCGCCGGGGACCGGCGAGGTGCAGGTATGGGCGTCGGACGGCAGCACCAGGTTCGTCAACTCGACGATCAACCACTGGCTGTGTTCGCTGCACCTGGTCGGTCGCTGGCTGACCAGCTCGACCGTCATCGGCCGCTGGGACGAAGACCGACAGGCCGAAGAGGCAGCACTCGCGGAGCTCGCCGACCTGTTGGAGCGGATCAGGGCCCTTGACCCGCCCGCGTTCGGGGACGGTGACCATCGAACCCACTTCTGGCCCGCGGTGCTCGACCGGTGGCTCTACTGATCGACCCAGACATCCTCTTCTGCCACCCACCGTGCGCTATTCAGCGTCACGGCAAGCGGATCGAGCGGGCGCCCCGCCGCGCCGACGAGAGGACGCTTGGTATACGGGTTCACGCGCCTCGTTGCCACGGTTGGGGGCCCACATGTGCAAGGGGTAGCCCCGCTTCGGCGGCGGTCGCCATAGGTAGTCCTTGGTCGGCCAGGCCGATGAACCCGATCCCGGGTTGCGCGGTGGTCGTGCTCATGAGGCGATGCTGTTCAGCTCGGTCAGCTCGTCCTCGGGAAGGGTCAGCGCAGCACCGGTGACGTTCTCGCGCAGGTGCGCGACGGATGAGGTACCTGGGATGAGCAGGATGTTCGGTGAGCGCTGTAGCAGCCACGCCAGCGCGACGGCCATCGGTGTGGCGTCGAGACGGGTGGCGACTGCGTTCAGTTCCTCGGACTGGAGTGGGGAGAAGCCGCCGAGCGGGAAGTAGGGCACGTAGGCGATGCCCTGTGCGGCGAGGGAATCGATCAGGCCGTCGTCGGCCCGGTTCGCGATGTTGTAGAAGTTTTGCACACACACGATCGGCGCGATGGACTGTGCCTCGGCGATCTGCTCGGCGTTGACGGTGCTGAGACCGAGATGCTTGATCAGTCCCTCCTGCTGCAGCTGGGCGAGCACGGTGAACGGCTCGGAGATCGAGCCGGGAGTGGGTCTGTCCAACCCGCCGACGCGCAGGTTGACGACGTCGAGCACGTCCAGTCCGAGGCGATCCAGGTTGTCGGACACGGCTTGGCGCAGCTGCTCGGGTGCTAGCGCCGGCGGCCAGTTCCCCTCGGCATCTCGCAACGCTCCGACCTTCGTCACGATGTGCAGATCGTCGGGATAAGGGTGCAGGGCTTCCTTGATGATCTGGTTGGTGACGTACGGGCCGTAGTAGTCGGCCGTGTCGATGTGGTTGATTCCCAGGCGCACGGCCTCGCGTAGCACGGCCACGGCAGCGTCGCGGTCGGCCGGTGGGCCGAATACATGCGGGCCGGCCAACTGCATCGCGCCGTACCCCATCCGGGTGACCGTCAGGTCGTCGGCCATGGTGAACGTTCCACCCGGAAGTGCCTTCGCCGCCATGAGAATTCCCATCCTTGTTGTCGCCAGTCCCCGGGCTTCCCGCCGACGCGGGCGCCAAACGCGGCGGCGTCAGCACGTGATGGCTTCACACTCCGCACCGTGGCCCCGGGCGTCGGCGGGCCACACAAGGCGCCCTTGTTTGCCGCCGACCGGGCGTCACGATGCGTGACGGGCGTGCGGTGGCGCTCGATGCGCGGTCTTGCCGAGCTGAGTTCATGGGGCCGTGCCACGTCTACTAGGGCAGCCGTACTTCGTGACCTGATTATGTGAGTCGGGCCCGGTGGTGATACCAGCAGGTGATACCAGCGGGCGCGGGCATGGTGGTGGCGTTGCCAGGATGACCAGTGCAGGTAGTGCTCGACGGGCCGCCAGAGGCGGGTGAGCAGGTTGCACAGTCGTTTGACCTCAAGAAGTAGGCCAGGTCGGTGGGCTTGGTCAGGCTGCGGCGGATCAGCAGGAAGTGCCGCGTCGCGGGTCGGTCCCGGTTGGTGAGGGTCGTGGTGGCGGTGACAGACCGAGAGGGCCCCCGAACGGTCATAACCGAGGCCCGCCAGCGAGCCGCTCTTCTCCCAATCGAGTAACGCTGCGTGTGACTGCACGGCGCTGGCGTACGCCATGATGGGTACGTGGAGTTCGAGCCTTACCGGGGTGAACTGGTGGCGTACTGCTACCGGATGCTGGGCTCGTTCCACGACGCCGAGGATCGGTGCAGGAACCGATGTTGCGCGCGTGGAAGGCCCGCGACCGGTACGACCGCACGCCGCGTCTGTCCGGACCTGGCTGTACCGGATCGCCACCAACGCGTGCCTGACCGCACTGGAGGGGCGTGCGCGACGGGCGCTGCCTTCCGGCTTGGGCGCGCCGAGCGACGATCCTGGCGCACCGCTCACGCCGGCGTTCGACATCCCCTGGCTACAGCCATTTCCCGACGCGCGGATCGACCTGGAGTCGCGGACGGACATGCGGCTCGCGCTGGTGGCAGGGGATGCAGGTCCTGCCAGCACGTCAGCGGGCCGTGCTCCTGCTCCGCGAGGTACTGGAGTTCAGTGCCGCCGAGGTCGCCGCGCAGCTGGGGACCACGGTCACGGCCGTCAACAGCGCGCAGTTGGCTGGCCGGTGGTAAAGGCAAACCGGCCAGCCTGCTGCACTTGAAGCTGGCAAGCGACGCCAGGCGGTCAAGATTTTGGGATGGTCACGCGATGCTGGGCACGGGCAGCGGCCGCTCCTTGGGGTTGGCGCCGAAACGGTTCGTCCCGGGCGTGCTGTCCAACACAAAGAACACCAGCAGGACGACGGCGCCGACGATCGGCACCAGTCCGATCAGCAGCCACCACCCCGACCGGTCGGTGTCGTGCAAGCGTCGCATCGCGACCGCCAGCGTCGGCAGCAGCAGCGCCAGGTTGACGATGATGCCGATGACACCGGTGGACCCGTCCGACCCGAGAGTCGTTCCCAGCACACTATCCAGGATGGCAGCGGCAAGACCAACAAGGACGGTGAACAGGGCAAACCACCAGTACTCAGACCGGCGGGCCCGACCCGTGAAGCCGACGTACTGAGTAAGAACCGACCTGATCGCGGCAGTGAAGGACATAACTGTCTCCGGTCTCTCAAGTGGGAGTTGCAAGGTCGTCGCGGACGCAGCCAAGCAGATCGCCCCACCGGGGGTCAATGGCCGAGCAGCCGCCGACGAATAGAAGCCGCCACGCCAACAAGACGAACATCCGCAACTGCCGCTGGTCCTGCGCATCGGAGTCCGGGACGCCATCACTGACCGTGCCGGCCGCCCACCCGCCGAGAAAACCGTGTCAGCCTGCCCTGGTGCCGGAACTCCAAGATGGCACAGTCCTGGCACACTCACCGCTGTGACGAGGTTCGAGTTCCGGGTCACCGATGTGTTCGACATCCGGGGACGCCGCGGGCTGCTCGTCGTCGGCACGGTGCTGCAGGGCATCGCTCGATCGAGTACAAGGCTCCGTGATGTCTCGACCGGGCACTCATTCGGCCTGCTGGGCATTGACCTGCACACTGTTCACGAAGCCCGGACATGAGCGGGTTCGCCCTGCTGGTGGACCGAGCCGAGCGCGACTACGCCCAGCCCGGCCGCGTGTGGGTCGCAGACGTCGAACCATGATCAGGCGTACTGATCTGCCGCTTACCGCGCGTCACCCATGATAAGCAGGGGCGTAACCTCAAGCGTTCTACTTCGTGTGTTGCTCCGGCCATGCCTCGAGGCGCACGACGAGGTGGCGCAGAGCCGCCTCAAAGGCCGCATCGTCGAGGTCCTCCGCGCGCCGACGGCGCCACAGCTCGGCAAGATCGTCCTTGTAGCTACCTGGAGGACGAGTCGGAGAGCCACCACGGTTCGCCGACTGGAGCTGCCCCGGCTGCCCGAAGCGACGAGTGACCGTTGGTCAGTCATTGTCAAGAGTAGTGTGCCGTCGTCCGCGACGGGGGCCTCAGCGATCGTGGCGCCGTTGGGAGTGAGTGCAGCTGTTAGCCAGGTAGCCTCGTCGGCAGCGGTGCCCTGAACCCGCGAAGCGGCCTCGATACACCACTCGGTGTCCAGGTAAAGGCGGCTTTCCTGCGGCGGCGTCGATCGGTTGTCACAGAAGCCGAGAAAGGGCCATGCCTGGCGGAGGCCGATCTCCACGACGAAGCAGCCGGCGAGTTGTGCACGCTTCTGCCGCTGATAGCGCACACGGCTCTGCCGATGAGGGCACCTGCGGAGGACCATCCGTGTTTCCTGCGCACGATTGGGCTGGACGCGCGTGTTTGGCAGGCAAGCGATGCGGCAGGCCTGTCACACCGATGGGCGGGTCGTCGACATCGCCGTCATGGGGGTGGACCTTTTCGGTCAGACATAGCTGAACAACGGAGGGAAGAGGAGGACCACGATCCAGGCCCACACTGCGTACACGGGTAGGTAGCCGGTCTGCCAGCGCTCGAGCGCCGCGAACGGTGTGCGCCGCCGGATGAACCTCAGCAACAGCCACGCCGAGTAGGCGAGGTTGGCCAGCAGGATGACGTTCTCGCCGAGCGCGGCAGCCCTGTTGGGTGTGGTGCCGTACTCGTCGGTGATGCGTCCGGTGATCGCGAGCAGTACCAGTACGTCGATGGCCAACGCGCTGACCACGAGAGCGAGCTGAAGTTTGTCGAACAGGCCGGTCGGGGCCAGCGGATCGCGGGCTGAGATCGAGTAGAGCAGTAGGCCCAGCACCACGACCAGCAGGAGGTCGAACAGGATCAGCGCTTCGCGCTCCACGTTGATGCCATGGCTGGTCCAGACGACGGCGACGAGGAAGGCCAGCAGTGCTGCCGTGAACAGCGGAGTGAATAGCCGCGTGAGCACCGGAGCGATATTTTCGACGACGCTCTGCTTGGCCTCGACCAGCCACCCGGCCACGACAGCCCCGGCCACGGCGCCGCAGGGAAGGAGCCACTGCGAGATGAACTCCTGCGGGATGATCCCGATGGCATTGAAGGTGTGGAACAGGAACAAGCTGAGCACACCGCCGCCGAGGGCGATGAGGACGAAGTAGATGAACCACTCGCCGGTGAAGCGGATGAAGTCCATGCGTCGGCGCGAGGAGCGCCAGTCGTCGGCAACGTAGGCCAGACCCACCACAAGCCACAGGGCGATGGGGAGGTGGATGCTGGTGAGGACCAGCGACTTTGACTCCTCGGCCAGGGGGTAGGCGTTGGCCGCCACCGCGCCGAGCCCGAACAGCGCCACCAGTGTCCCGATCAGCGGGCGTCGGGCCTGTCGGCGCCAGGCCAGGAAGACCGCCAGCCAGGGCAGGGCGAACAGGGTGAAGTTCCGCGCGTAGAACGCGCCGTCGTCCGCCAACCTCAACCCGAACAGCTCCGGCACCTTGATGGACACCGCCGCGCCCGCCGCGCAGAGGACCATCGCCCACATGTCCCGCCGTGAGTGCGTGTCCGCCGCCGGGCTGTCAGGGTCGCCGGTCAGCACCAACTGCTTCCACAATCGTTCCGAATGCTCCCGGGCGAACTCGCGCGACAGCTCGTCGAGGCTGCCCATCCGCTTCACCGCGACGAGGAACGCCTCGTCCGGGCTCAGGCCTGCAGCTATGAGCTCGTCGACGGATCCGCGGAGATGGTCTTCGAGTTCGTCGACGTCGGACGGCTGCAGTTCCCTACGGCGGAGCACGTAGCGACGCCACTGCTCGAACTGCGCCTCCAACTCCTCCTGACCCTCCCGCGCCGTCATGCCCGGCACCCCAGCGGGATCGCCGTCAGCGGCCTGCGGTCGCCGAGGCCGAGCCAGATCTCCTTGAGCGCGTCGGTGACCGTGTCCCACTGGCGGCGTTGCTCGGCCAACTCAGCCAGGCCCTTGTCAGTGATGCGGTAGTACTTGCGCCGCCGCTCGCCGGCTACCGACTGCCAGCTCGACTCCGAATAACCGAGGCGCTCAAGCCGGTGCAGCAACGGGTAGAGCAGCCCCTCGGTCCAGTCCAGCTCGCCACCGGACAGCTCGTTGATCCGCCTGAGGATGGCGTAGCCGTAGCTCTCCCCCTCGGCCAGGATGCCGAGCACCATCGGTGTCGCCGAGGCGGCCACCAGATCCTTGGCGACCTTCACGAGAACTCACCCCGTTCCATACCTAGAAGTATTGTGCATAGTACTGCTAGGTATTGTGTGGCACAACGGCCCGGTCACGCGTCCCTGGCGGCGGTACCCGCGATCCCGCCGCAGCCAGATGACCTCTCGTAGCCGAGATCCGGGCGTGACGCGGTCGCCGAGGTGACGATTTCGTTCGCAGTCGTTCGTCTAGGAGGTGACTGGCCGCCGGAGGGCGGCACGCAGCATGGAAGGGAGCAGGTTTATGCGTTCGATCATGGTCACGATGTGGATCACCCTCGACGGTGTCGTGCAGGGCCTCGGCCGCCCGGACGAGGACACCCGCGGCGGCTTCACGCATGGTGGTTGGGGCCAGCGGTACAACGACGAGGTGATGGGCCGCGAGATGGCCAAGGCCATGACCAGGCCGGGGGAGATGCTGTTCGGCCGCCGCACCTGGCAGGACTTCATCACCGCATGGGGACGCCGGCCTGATCGACCACTACACCCTGCTCATCCACCCGCTGACCCTGGGCACCGGCACCCGACTGTTCGAGGGCCCCGCCCCACTGACCGAGTTCGACCTGACCGACAGCGTCACGACCACAAAGGGTGTGATCATCGCCCACTACACCCGCCGTTGAGCGGGGATCGTCGAATATCCGGTCATGCCGCTGGTCAGCCGCAGCAGATCATGCCGCCCTCGCGGGGACCCGATACTCGGTGCTGGCGCGACGATTCAGGTCAAGGTGCCGCTGGTCTCGCCGGTCCCTGTCAGCCGTTCGCTGAACCGGATCAACAACAGACCAGCGCCGAGGACGAGGCCGGGTCCCATCACGAGGACCAGGGCCTGGGTGGGTCGCGACAGCACCGGCACGGTCGACAGACCAAGTGGCTGTGGCAGGCCGAGCTGGATCGCGACGAACCCAGCCACGTCCGCCCCCAACAGGGTGTACACCCGAGGTCGGACGGCACCGTCGACCCCGCTGACCGCGGCCAGGGCGAGGGCCAGCACGACCGCGGAAGTTGCGCCGGCGACAGCGTTGGCGAGTTCCGATGAGACGACGAAGGAGACGTGGAACCCCGGGTCGATAGAGCTTGCGGGGGGCGGCCCGTGGTACCCACTTAAGGTCCTCCAGACGTTCGCTGTCACTGGTACTGACAGCGGCGGAGGACCGAACTCATCGCGGCGATGAGTTCGGGGTGTTGGCGCGGTCAGAAGAAGTGACAACCAACGACTGAGGAGAACCGTGATGACCGCAGCAGTGATCCGCTACCAGACCAAGCCCGAGGCCGCCGACGAGAACCAGCGTCTGATCGAGAACGTCTTCGCAGAGCTGGCGAGCACGGCACCACCCGGCCTGCACTACAGCTCCTTCCGGCTGGCCGATGGCGTCACCTTCGTCCACGTGGTCGACGGTGAGGGCCTGCCAGAATTGGCTGCCTTCCAGGAGTTCCAACGCGCCCTCGGCGACCGGCTGGCCGTCGGACCCGCCCGCGATGACGCCACCCTGGTCGGCTCGTACTCCGCCGGGGTGGTGGCCGCGAACGGCTAGCGAGAAGGCCCGCGGCGAGTCGGGTTGGCAGGTGAAGCGCTCAGGCTGCGTCGAGTGAACTGAACTGGATGCCGGCGAGCCGCCATCCGTCGGGCAGTTCGATCCACACCTGACTCAGTCGGACTGCCAGCGTCATCACCTCACTACGCCAGGTCGCCCGGCTGCGCTGAACGCAGCGCACGATCGCGGTGCGGTCGTAGTAGCGCACGTCCAACTCGGCTGTCTCCAGGGAGAGGTAAGCGAAGTCAGCGTGTCTCTCGATCCACTGCCGCTTGTCAAGCTGGAAGCCCCGCTCGCCGATAGACATGAAGTCATCCGCCAGCAGGGTGTGCAAGCGATCGGTATCGGCGTGCAGCTCGGCGTCGTCGAAGGCTTGTCGGAGTTGGCGGATGTCGGTTGTCACGTGGTGATCCTGTCGCTGGTGGTGTCGGACGGTTGGACTTCCAGGAAAAGGCACAGGACAGCCGGTTTCACATCGTGACGACCAGCTTGCCGGTCGTGTGCAGGCGGACGAAGTCGATGCATGCTTGAACGCCATCGTCAAGGCTGTAGCGGCGGCCGATGGTGGCCGGCAGGTCGCCGCGGATCGCCAGTTCACCGACCTCGCGCATCCCGCCGAAGGTGCCGTCCATGTCCAGCACGAAAGCCAGACCGACGTCGTCGCGCCCGATCCACTCCTGCTGCGGTACCGGATAGGTGATCGTGAGGAGGCGCCCGCCGGGGCGGATGGCGCTGGCAAATCCGGCAAGGTGGTCGCCCGGCAGGGTCAGGTTGACGCGACGTCAACGTCGCGGGGGTACTCGGACTCCGCGTACCCGATGGTCACGTCAGCGCCGAGAGCACGCAGGATGTCGGCATCAGCGGCGGTCGCGGTAGCGATCACCCGCGCCTTCGCGCGAGTAGCGGGACCACCGCCGTACCGACACCGCCGGAGCGCCGACGACCAGGACGGTCTCGCCGGGCTGCACCTCGGCGGTGGCCATCAGCACCCGTGCGGTCAGGCCGATGGTGGGCAGGGCCGCCGCCTGCTCTACGTTGAGGCCGGCCGGGCGGCGCGCCAGAAACGGGGTGTCGGCCTCGAAGACCGCGTACTCGGCCAGCGAGCCGGTGCTCAGCGACGGCCGGGTAGCACCGGCCATCGCTCGCAGTACCCGAGGCACGGCCTGGCCGAAGATCTCGTCACCTACGCGGTACGCGGTCACGCCGGCGCCGACCTCGCTGACCGTGCCGGCGAAGTCGTTGCCGGGCACGTGAGGAAACCGCAGTGGCACGGTGTCACGGAACTCCCCGCTGGGCAGCCGGACGTCCGCCGGGTTGATCGACGCGGCGGCGATCCGGACCTGGATCTGCCCCGGCCCGGGCTGGGGCACCGGCACGTCGGCCACCGTGTACTCCTCGGGTGGTCCGTAGCCGGTCGCGACAACTGCCTTCATGCACTTCCTCCAAAAACGGACCGCGCGGTCATGTTCTCCGGCGGCAAGCTAGCAATAAGCGGACCGGCCGGTCAACTTGCTAGGGTGGCGACGTGACCCGTCCCCTGCGTGCCGACGCCGCCCGCAACCGGCGGCTGCTGCTGGCCGCGGCTGCCGACGAGTTCGCAGAGCGGGGTCTGGACGCCTCGGTCGCCGACATCGCCCGCCGAGCCGGTGTCGGGAAGGGCACGGTGTTCCGCCATTTCGCCACGAAGGACGACCTGATCGCCGCGATCGTCCTCGACCGCATTGACGCGCTCAACGCGGCCGGCGAGAGACTGCTCGAAGCGGCGGATCCGGGCGCTGCGCTGCTGGAGTTCCTCACCGTCGCCGCGCATCAGAGACAGCAGCGCGACCTGTCGTTCCTGCAGGAGGCCGGCGAGCTGACCGAGGAGGTCACCAAAGTCCGCGCGCAGATGTTCCACACCGTGCACAGGCTGGTCGATCGGGCCCGTGAGCACGGCGCCGTCCGGGCCGACGTCACCGGCGCGGACGTCATCCTGCTGATGTGCGCGCCGAACTACGTCACCAGCTACGTGCCAGGCGCCTCGCCCGACCTGTGGCAGCGCTACCTCGCCATCATCTTCGACGGCCTACGCCCAGAAGGCGCCCACCCGCTGCCCCACCCGCCGCCGCTAACTCCTTGACGCCGCGAAACAGGGTCTGACCACGGATACCTGCTAACAGCGCCGGAGAACGCTCGGCTGAACGTCCTCATTTAGCCGCTGTCCGCGCGTTGGTAGCGCCTGGCGCCGTGCGCTGTCATGCCGATCTGAGGTGCGACACGAGGTCGCACGTGTGGAGTGAGTACGTCGATTGGAGGTCGGGTGTAGATGCCCGAGACGTAGCTCCCGGTCAGTGTCCGAGACCGG
>NZ_JAEVHJ010000035.1:0-34485 GCF_016802855.1 Micromonospora sp. ATA51
GCGCCGGCGGCCGCCGCCTCCTGGGCGTCGCGCGGCGCCGGCGCGGTGCTGTCCGCCGGGACCTTGGTGCCGGGGGCGTCCGGCACGGCGGTCCGCGCGTCGGGCTGCCGGGTCTCGGCGGTACGCACCTGCGGCGACTTGTCGTCCGGCGCCTTCACGTCCGGGGCCGTGCTGCCGGCCACCGACTCCGGCTCGGCCGGCTCGGCCGTCCCCGCCTTCGCGGCGGGGTTGGCCGCCCCGTCTCCGCCCTTGACCGGGGCGGCGGCGGCCTCGGCGGGGGCGGGCTTGGCCGCCTCGGCCTTCGCCTTCGCCTGCGCCGCGGCCTGGTCGGCCTCGGCCTTGCTCCGGATCGGGGTGTTCGGGTCGAAGCCCGGCACCGCGATGCCGTGCTGCTCGGCCAGGCGCAGGCCGCGCAGGCTCGACTCGCCCGGGCCGCCGTCGGCGACCGCGCCCTCGCGCTCGTCGGCGAAGCCGGCGAGCTGCACGGCCATCTCCTTGAGCGTGCAGAGCCGGGCGCCCCGGGTCGGCATCGGCCGGCCACCGGCGCGCAGCTCCTCGACCACGCCGACCGCGCCCTGCGGGTCGACGCCGTCGAAGAAGTCGTAGTTGACGGTCATCACCGGGCCGTAGTCGCACGCCGCGAGGCACTCGGCGTGCTCCAGGGTGATCTTCCCGTCGGCGGTGGTCTCGTCGTGCCCGACGCCGAGGTGCTCGGCGAGGGTGTCGTAGACCTCCTGGCCGCCCAGCACGTTGCACATCGTGTTGGTGCAGACGCTGACCAGGTAGTCGCCGGTCGGCTTGCGCTTGTACATGGTGTAGAAGGTGGCCACCGCGCCGACCTGGGCCTTGTTCAGCCCGAGCACCTCGGCGCAGAACTCGACGCCGGCCGGGGAGACGTAGCCCTCCTCCGACTGGACCAGGTGCAGCAGCGGCAGCAGCGCCGAGCGGGACCGGTCGGCCGGGTAGCGGGCGATGATCTCCCGCGCCCGCTCGCGCGTCTGCTCAGTGAAAGTCGTCATCAGAGTCGCCTTCCGTTCGCGACTGCGGGGCTCGCAAGCTCACTCCTCGCGCTCACCGGTCACAACCACCCATCACGGGGTCCAGCGAGGCGCCACCGGCGATCACGTCGGCGATCAGGCCGCCCTCGGCCATCGCCGGGAGGGCCTGGAGGTTGACGAAGCTCGGCTCCCGGTAGTGCACCCGGTAGGGCCGGGTGCCGCCGTCGGAGACCGCGTGCACGCCCAGCTCGCCGCGGGGCGACTCGATGCCGACGTACACCTGGCCCGGCGGGACCCGGAAGCCCTCGGTGACGAGCTTGAAGTGGTGGATCAGCGACTCCATCGACTGACCCATGATCTTGGCGACGTGCTCCAGCGAGTTGCCCATGCCGTCCACGCCGATGGCGAGCTGCGCCGGCCAGGCGATCTTGCGGTCGGCCACCATCACCGGGCCCGGCTTCAACCGGTCGAGGGCCTGCTCGACCAGCTTCAGCGACTCCCGGATCTCGGCGAGCCGGACCTGGTAGCGGCCCCACACGTCGCCGTCCGGGTGGGTCGGCACGTCGAACTCGTACGTCTCGTAGCCGCAGTACGGCATGGTCTTGCGCAGGTCCCAGGCGAGACCGGCGGAACGGAGCACCGGACCGGTGACGCCGAGCGCCAGGCAGCCGGTCACGTCCAGCACCGCGACGCCCTTGGTCCGCTCGGTCCAGATCGGCTGCCCGGAGAGGAGGTCCTCGTACTCCTTGAGCTTCTTCGGCATCATCTTGAGGAAGTTCCGGATCTTGACGATCGCGTCGTCCGGCACGTCCTGCGCCAGGCCGCCCGGCCGCACGTACGCGTGGTTCATCCGCAGGCCGGTGATGGTCTCGAAGATGTCGAGGATGTGCTCCCGCTCGCGGAAGCCGTACAGCATGATCGAGATCGCGCCCAGCTCCATGCCGGTGGTGGCCAGCCAGACCAGGTGCGAGGAGACCCGGTTCAGCTCCATCATCAGCACCCGGATGGTGTTCGCCCGCTCGGTCACCTCGTCGGTGATGCCGAGCAGCTTCTCCACCGCCAGCGCGTACGCCGTCTCGTTGAACAGCGGCGCGAGGTAGTCCATCCGGGTCACGAACGTCGAGCCCTGGACCCAGTTGCGGTACTCCAGGTTCTTCTCGATGCCGGTGTGCAGGTAGCCGACGACCGAGCGGGCCTCGCGGACCGTCTCGCCCTCCAGCTCCAGGATCAACCGGAGCACGCCGTGCGTGGACGGGTGCTGCGGACCCATGTTGACGACGATCCGCTCGTCGTTGATCGGGTCGGTGCCGGAGACGACCTGGTCCCAGTCCCCACCGGTGACGGTGAAGACCCTGCCCTCGGTGGTCTCGCGCTCGGTCGCGTAGTTCGACGTGGTCACTGGTAGGACCTCCTACGGTCCGGCGGGGGAATTTCCGCACCCTTGTACTCGACGGGGATGCCGCCGAGCGGGTAGTCCTTGCGCTGTGGGTGCCCCTCCCAGTCGTCCGGCATGAGGATCCGGGTCAGGTTGGGGTGGCCGTCGAAGACGATGCCGAACATGTCGTACGCCTCCCGCTCCTGCCAGTCGGCGGTCGGGTAGACGGCGGTGACGCTCGGCAGGTGCGGGTCCTCGACGGAGACCGCGGCCTCCAGCCGGACCCGGCGCCGGTAGGTCATCGAGGTGAGCTGGTAGACCACGTGCAGCCGGCGCTCGTCCGCACCCAGGTAGTCCACCCCGGACACCGAGGAGCACAGCTCGAAGCGGAGCGCCAGGTCGTCCCGCATCACCTGGCAGACCTCGGCGATCCGCTCGGGGCGGACGTGCAGGGTCAGCTCGCCGCGGTCGACGACGACCTTCTCGATCGCGTCGCCGAAGGCGGGGTACGCCTCCTCCAGCGCGTCGCGGACCTCGTCGAAGTAGCCGCCGTACGGCCGGGGGGTCTCCTCGACCGGCTTGCGCTGGCGGACCAGGCCGCCGTAGCCGGAGACGTCGCCGGTGCCGTGCATGCCGAACATGCCGCGCCCGGCCGGGCTGGCCGGCGGGTACTCCGCCGGTGCGCCGCTGGTGGCGCCGGCCGGGGTCGTCGGCACCGGCACGCCGCCGTTCGCCTTGTTGTCAGGTGCGGTCATTTCTTCACGCCCTCGTGCGGGTGGAGGTGGTTCTGAGCCTTCATCCAGTTCTCGATCCGCAGCTGCTCCTCGCGCCCCTCGCGGACCGCCTTCGTCCACTCGGCACGCCGGGCCTTGTCGTTGCGGTACGACGACGGCATCGAGCCGTACGGCACGACGGGCACGTCACCGCGCTCCTTGCGGGCCTCCAGCATCTTGCGGCCGTTCGCGCCCAGCGGCTCGTACATGATCTTCTCGCGGAGCTTGAGGATCGCGTCGATGAGCATCTCCGGCCGGGGCGGGCAGCCCGGGAGGTACATGTCGACCGGCACCACGTGGTCGACGCCCTGGACGATGGCGTAGTTGTTGAACATGCCGCCGCTGCTCGCGCAGACGCCCATGGAGAGCACCCAGCGGGGCTCGGCCATCTGGTCGTAGATCTGGCGCAGCACCGGGGCCATCTTCTGGCTCACCCGGCCGGCGACGATCATCAGATCCGCCTGGCGGGGCGAGGCGCGGAAGACCTCCATGCCCCAGCGGCCCATGTCGTAGTGCGGACCGCCGGCCGCCATCATCTCGATGGCGCAGCAGGCCAGGCCGAAGGTGGCGCCCCAGACGGACGACTTCCGCGACCAGTTGACCAGCTTCTCCACGGAGGTGAGCAGGACGCCGGCGGGAAGCTTCTCCTCGATACCCATCTGCCGTACCTCCCTCAGTCCCAGTCCAGGCCGCCGCGCCGCCAGACGTAGGCGTAGGCGACGAAGACCGCGACGATGAACATGACCATCTCCACGAAGCCGAAGATCGGCAGGGCGTCGAAGGAGACCGCCCAGGGGTAGAGGAAGATGATCTCGATGTCGAAGACGATGAAGAGCATCGCCGTCAGGTAGAACTTGACCGGGAACCGGCCACCGCCGACCGGCTGCGGGCTCGGCTCGATGCCGCACTCGTACGCCTCGAGCTTGGCCTTGTTGAAGCGCCGGGGACCGGCGAAGCGGGCGGCGGCCACGGAGAACAGCGCGAACCCCGCGGCGAGGGCGAACAGCCCGATGATCGGTGCGTAAGGCGAGAGCGTCATCGTTATCTCCTGCTCGTCCTTCCCTGCCCTCGGTGGCTGGCCAAAATCACACTATTCACGTCCCTCACGACCTCGGCCGGCGGGGGGGTCGATCTTTGTCGGATCCCGGCCGTCGCCGGCCGGGAACCCGTTGTCAGACGGCGGGCGCGACCTTCGTCATCGCGTTGATGACCCGGTCCATCGAGTCGCCACCGCGCGGATCGGTCAGGTTGGCCAGCAGCTTGAGCACGAAGCGCATCAGCGTCGGGTGCGGCATGCCGTGCTTGGTGGCGAGCCGCATGATCTCCGGACGGCCGATCAGCTTCACGAAGATGCCGCCGAGCCGGTAGTAGCCCCCGAAGCGGGCCTTCAGCTCCTGCGGATATGCCATCAGCGCCCGTTCCCGCTCGGCGCCGGCCGGCCGGGCGAGCGCCTGCACCGCGATCTCCGCGGCCAGCTCGCCGGACTCCATCGCGTACGCGATGCCCTCGCCGTTGAACGGGTTGACCATGCCGCCGGAGTCGCCGACCAGCATGACCCCGCGGGTGTAGTGCGGAACCCGGTTGAAGCCCATCGGCAGCGCGGCGCCGAGGATCGGGCCCTCCGCGTTCGCCTCGTCGGTCATCCCCCAGTCCTCGGGGGTGTTGGCCAGCCAGTCGGTGAGCAGCCGCCGGTAGTTCGTCCTGCCGAAGGCGGAGGAGGAGTTCAGCACGCCGAGGCCGACGTTGACCCGCCCGTCGCCCAGGCCGAAGATCCAGCCGTACCCGGGGAGCAGGTTGTCGCCACTGTCCTTGCTGCGCAGCTCCAGCCACGACTCCAGGTAGTCGTCGTCGTGCTTGGCCGGCGAGCGGTAGTAGCGCCGGACGGCCACCCCGATCGGCCGGTCCTCCCGCTTGGCCAGCCCGAGGGCGAGCGGGAAGCGGCCGGACACGCCGTCCGCGGCGACCACCAGCGGGGCGTGGAAGGTGGCCGGCTCCTTCTCCGGGCCGACCTCGGCCTGCACGCCGATCACCCGATCGTCGGCGTCGAGCACCGGGCCGATGACGTTCACGCTGGTGCGCAGCTTCGCCCCGGCCGAGACGGCACGCTGGGCGAGCAGGTCGTCGAAGTCGAGCCGGGTACGGACCAGGCCGTAGTTGGGGAAGCTGGCCAGGTCGGGCCAGTCCAGTTCGAGGCGTACCCCGCCGCCGATCACCCGCAGGCCCTTGTTGTGCAGCCAGCCGGCCTCGGGCGAGGTGTCCACGCCCATCCGGATGAGCTGCCGCACGGCGCGCGGGGTGAGCCCGTCGCCGCAGACCTTCTCCCGGGGGAACTCGGTCTTCTCCAGCAGCAGCACGCGGACGCCGTGCCGAGCCAGGTGGTACGCGGTCGCCGATCCTCCGGGACCGGCGCCCACGACGATCACGTCGGCGTCGTTCTCCACCGCGGTCATCTGCGCCTCCTCCCGCATGCTCGTGAAATGCTTCACAAGCCGATCGGGTTGGAGTCTATGACCGGGGTTACACCGGTAGGCGGTGAGGGGTACCTAACTTCGTGGAAACGCGCCGGTAGGGGCCCACTTCGGCGTCAGGGCAGGGTGTGGGCGGCCGTGTCCAGCCCGGCATCGACCCGGATCGCCTCGGGCAGGTGGTCCCGCAGCGCGCCCCCGGCGGCGCGGTCGAGCGCGGCGAGCACCTCGGCGACCACCTGACGGACGTCGGCGGGATCGGCGCCGGCCAGCTCCTTGAGCTGCGCGATGAGTTCCGCGGCGTCGTCGTCGGTGGCCGCCGTCGCGGCCGCCTGGTCTCGTCCCGTCATGGGGCGAGCCTACGGGGCAAAGTGGACTAAAAACGGATATTCACGAAAAAGACGCTTCTCTGGCCCGCGAGGCTTGCGACGCCGCGTCGGGTCAGTCGCGGATCGCGCGGTGCAGCGCCACCACGCCGCCGGTGAGGTTCCGCCAGGCCACCCGGCCCCAGCCGGCCGCGCCGATCCGCGCGGCCAGCGCCGCCTGGTCGGGCCAGGCCCGGATCGACTCGGCGAGATAGACGTACGCGTCGGGGTTGCTGGAGACCGCGCGGGCCACCGCCGGCAGGGACCGCATCAGGTACGACAGGTAGACGGTCCGGAAGGCCGGGTTGACCGGGGTGCTGAACTCGCAGACCACCAGCCGGCCGCCCGGCCTGGTCACCCGGGCCAGCTCGCGCAGCGCGGCGTCGGTGTCGTTGACGTTGCGCAGCGCGAAGGAGATGGTCACCGCGTCGAAGCTGGCGTCGGCGAACGGCAGCCTCAGCGCGTCCCCGGCCAGCAGCGGCACCTGCGGACGGGTCCGCTTGCCGGCGTGCAGCATGCCCAGCGACAGGTCCGCCCCCACCGCGTACGCCCCGGAGTGGGCCAGTTCCTCGGTCGAGACGCCGGTGCCCGCGCCCACGTCCAGCACCCGCTCGCCGGGGCGCAGGCCGAGCGCCGCCCGGGTGGCCCGCCGCCAGAACCGGTCCTGCCCGAAGGAGAGCACGGTGTTGGTCAGGTCGTAGCGGGCCGCCACGCCGTCGAACATCGCGGCGACCTCGTGCGGCTGCTTGTCCAGGCTGGCGCGCTGGCCCTGCGGGGTACGGCTCACCCCTCCACTCTGCCAGCCGGTCCCCAGCCAACGGTGGACGGGTACCCGTCGCCGGGCGGAGCGGACGTCACGACCGGAAGGGACAGCAGGGGCGGGATGGTGACCCATCCCGCCCCTGCTGCCGTGCGTTATGTGAACGGCCCTCGCGGGCCGATGGAGGACGATCGTGGAGAGCTCGCCGTGCGGCGAAGGAAGCTACGAGCCGGCACGTTAGCGGCACGCGATCACGACCGCCACTCCCCGCGCCGAACCCTGACCGTTCGGCCGACCGCCCTGCGGCTCGGGACGGTCGACCGCGCGGGACGTCGCGGGCAGGGGTCAGTTGACCTCGACGAGCGGGAGCGACTTCCCGACCCCGCCACCCGGAATGGCGATCGAGGAGAAGTGCGAGACCACCCGGTCGTCGCTCGGGTCGTCGGCCGGCGTGCGGTGCACGGCGAGCCGGTTGTAGAGGGTGTCCCGCTGCGCCGGGATCCGGTCGGCCGAGCGGATCATCCCGATCAGCTCGTGCAGGTTGGAGCGGTGCCGGGCGCCCGCGGAGGAGATGACGTTCTCCTCCAGCATGATCGAGCCGAGGTCGTCCACGCCCATGTGCAGGGCGAGCTGGCCGGCATCCTTGCCGGTGGTCAGCCAGGAGGCCTGCAGGTGCGGCACCGTCTCGAAGAAGAGCCGGGCCACCGCGACCAGCCGCAGGTACTCCAGGGTGGTGGCCTGGGTGCGGCCCTTCAGGTGGTTGTTCTCCGGCTGGTACGTCCACGGGATGAAGGCCCGGAAGCCCTGGGTGCGGTCCTGCACGTCGCGGATCATCCGCAGGTGCTCGATCCGCTCGGCGTTGGTCTCGCCGGTGCCCATCATCATCGTCGCGGTGGACTCGACGCCCTGCCGGTGCGCCAGCTCCATCACCTCGAGCCAGCGCGCCCCGGACTCCTTCAGCGGGGCGATCGCCTTGCGCGGGCGGTCCGGCAGCATCTCCGCGCCGGCCCCGGCGATCGAGTCCAGGCCGGCTGTCTTGATCCGGGCGATGGCCTCGTCGAGGCTGACGCCGGAGACCTTGGCCATGTGCAGGATCTCGCTCGGGCCGATGGAGTGGATGGCGAGCTGCGGGTACGCCTTCTTCACCGAGGAGAAGAGCTCCTCGTAGTACTCGACGCCGTAGTCCGGGTGGTGGCCACCCTGGAGCATCACCTGGGTGGCGCCCAGCTCGACCGCCTCGCCGCAGCGGCGCAGGATCTCCTCGGTCGGGTGGGTCCACCCTTCCTTGTGCTTCGGCGCCCGATAGAACGCGCAGAACTTGCACGCCGTCACGCAGACGTTCGTGTAGTTGATGTTGCGGTCGATCAGGTAGGTGACGATGTTGTCCGGGTAGCGCCGCCGGCGCACCGCGTCCGCCGCCTCGCCGAGCGCGTGGAAGGGCGCCTCGGTGTAGAGCAGCAGGGCCTCCTCGGGCGTGATGCGCCCGCCGTCCGCGCCGCGCTGCAGGATGTCGTCGATCTCCCGGCTCACCGTCACGCCCCCGAGCCTACGTCGCCGGTTCCGACCCGGCGACGCGCGGCCGCCCGATGTGACGTCCTCGGCCTTCGGTCCTGCCAGGGCCACGGGGCGTTACGCCGGCATCCGCTCCGACACCCCGATCCGCCGCCTTTGCTCTGCTTCAACATACGCAACAGCCACCCAAAGTAAGCGGGCTCTTCTCGTCATGCCGGGCGGTCAAGGAGAGAAGAGCTGATCAGGGCGGTGTTGCCTCTGCTGAAGCAGAGCAAAGGCCGGAACAGGGGATGTCACGCTCGACCGCGGCCGTCACCCAGCGCAACCTTCGACGCGAGCCGCCCAGGGATCACGCGTCGTAGTCGACCGTCAGCTTGTCGGTGACCGGGCTCGACTGGCAGGTGAGGACGTAGCCGGCGGCCACCTCGTCCGGCTCCAGTGCGTAGTTGCGGGCCATGGTCACCTCGCCGGAGACGACCTTCGCCTTGCAGGTGGAGCAGACGCCGCCCTTGCAGGCGTACGGCAGCTCGCCGCGGACCTTGAGAGCGGCGTCCAGCACCCGCTCGTCACGGCCCATCGTGAAGTTCGACGAGCGGCCGTCCAGCACGATCGTCACCTCGGCCCCCGCGCCGGGCTCGTCGCCCGGGCGGCGCACCGGCTCCGGCGGCGCGTCGACGTGGAACAGCTCCGTGTGCACCGCCGGCTCCGCCAGCCCACGGCCGGTCAGCACCGCCTTCGCGTCCACCACCATCCCGTACGGGCCGCAGAGGAACCACTCCTCGATCGCGTCGCCCGGCACGATGGTGTCCAGCAGCCGGCCCAGCCGGTCGGCGTCGATCCGCCCCGACAGCAGCGGCGACTCGCCCTGCTCGCGGGAGAGCACGTGCACCAGGTGCAGCCGGGTCGGGTAGCGGTCCTTCAGGTCCGCCAGCTCCTCCGCGAACATCACCGTGTTGGCGGTGCGGTTGCCGTACACCAGGGTGAAGGTGCTGGCCGGCTCGACGGCCAGCGCGGTCGCGACCAGCGCGAGCACCGGGGTGATGCCGGAACCGGCCACCACCGCGCCGTAGTGGCGCACCCGGTCGGGCGCGAACGCCGTGGTGAAGTGCCCCAACGGGGGCAGCACCTCGACGGTGTCGCCGCCGCGCAGCGCACCGCAGGCGAACGCGGAGAAGGCGCCGCCGGGGATCTCCCGCACCCCGATCCGCAGCCGGCCGTGCCGGGCCAGGTCGTCCGGAGTGGAGCAGATCGAGTACGACCGCCGCACGTCCTCCCCGCCCGCACCCGTGCGCCGCACGGTCAGGTGCTGGCCGGCGGAGAACGCGAAGGTCTCCCGCAGCTCCGCCGGCACGGCGAAGGTGACCGCCACGGAGTCGTCGGTGAGCCGGTCGACGGCGGCCACGGGAAGCGGGTGGAAGGCCGGCCGGCGACGGACCGGTCGGGTGATGGTGACAGTCACAGCGCCTTCAGGTGGTCGAAGGGTTCGGAGCAGGAGCGGCAGCGCCACAGCGCCTTGCACGCGGTGGAACCGAAGCGACTGACCTGCTCGGTCTCCGGGGAGCCGCAGCGCGGGCAGCGCACGGCGAGGGTCAGCGGCACGACGTTGCCGGCGCTGACCGGTGCCGGCGGGGCGATGCCGGCGGCGGCGAGCTTCGCCCGGCCGCTGTCGGAGATCCAGTCGGTGCTCCAGGCCGGGCTGTAGACCGTACGGACCTCGGCGTCCGGGTGGCCGGCGGCGGCGAGCGCCCGGCGGATGTCCGCCCGGATCACGTCCATCGCCGGGCAGCCGGTGTAGGTGGGGGTGATGGTGACGACGACCCGGCCGGTGGCCGGGTTCTCCTCGACCGCCCGCAGGATGCCCAGCTCGTCGATGGTGATGACCCGGATCTCCGGGTCCACCACCGCCGCCGCGGCCGCCCTGGGGTCGGTCACCACTTCGCCCCCGGATGCGCCCGGTGCAGCACCTGCATCTCGGCCAGCAGGTAGGAGACGTGCTCGGTGTGCACGCCGTCCCGCCCACCACCGGGCGTCCAGCCGGTCTCGGGCCGGGTGAGCGTCGCCTCGGCGAGCACGGTGGAGACCGTGGCGTCGAAGTCGGCCCGCAGGGTGGCCGGGTCGACCGGCGCCGCCGGGTCCGCCGCGAACAGCTCATGGGTGTACGGCCAGACCTCGTCGACCGCGGCCTGCATCCGGCGGTGCGACTCCTCGGTGCCGTCGCCGAGCCGCTTCACCCAGAGCGCGGCGTGGTCCAGGTGGTACGCCGACTCCTTGCGCGCCTTCGCCCCGATCGCGGCCAGCCGCTCGTCGGCGCAACCGGCCAGCGCGGTGTAGAGCGGCAACTGGTACGCCGACAGGAAGAACAGCTTCGCCATGGTGACCGCGAAGTCGCCGTTGGGCAGCTCGACCAGGAGGCAGTTGCGGAACTCCCGGTCGTCGCGGAGGAACGCCAGCGCGTCCTCGTCCCGGCCAGCGCCCTCCAGCTCACCCGCGTACGTCAGCAGCAGCCGGGCCGCGCCGAGCTGGTCGAGGGCGATGTTCGCCAGGGCGATGTCCTCCTCCATCTCCGGCGCGCGGGAGGTCCACTCGCCGAGCCGCTGCGCCGCGATCAACGCGTCGTCGCCGAGGGAGAGGACGAAGTCGAAGGAGCCGGTCACAGGTGGGCCACCCCGTCCGGGACCTCGTAGAAGGTGGGGTGGCGGTAGACCTTGTCGGCCGCCGGTTCGAAGAAGGCGTCCTTCTCGTCCGGGCTGGACGCGGTGATCGCGGCCGCCGGCACCACCCAGATCGAGACGCCCTCCTGACGGCGGGTGTAGACGTCCCGCGCGTTGCGCAGGGCCAGCTCCGCGTCGGGGGCATGCAGGCTGCCGACGTGGGTGTGCGACAGCCCGCGCCGGGCCCGGACGAAGACCTCCCAAAGAGGCGACGATTCCCTGCTCACGCGGCCACCTTCTCCTTGTTGTTCGCCGACCGCTTCGCGGCGTACGCGGCGGCGGCCTCGCGCACCCAGGCGCCGTCGGCGTGGGCGCGGCGGCGGTGTTCCATCCGCTGCCGGTTGCACGGCCCGTTGCCCTTGATCACCTGCATCAGCTCGTCGTAGTCGGGCTGGGTGTAGTCGTACGCCTGGCGCTCGTCGTTCCAGCGCAGGTCCGGGTCGGGGATGCGCAGGCCCAGGATCTCGGCCTGCTGCACGCACATGTCCACGAAGCGCTGCCGCAGGTCGTCGTTGGAGAATCGCTTGATCTTCCAGGCCATGGACTGCGCCGAGTGGGTCGAGTCTCCGTCCGGCGGCCCGAACATGGCCAGTGACGGGTACCACCAGCGGTCGACCGCGTCCTGGGCCATCGCCTTCTGCCCGGGGGTGCCGTGCGCCAGGGTGTGCAGGATCTCGTACCCCTGGCGCTGGTGGAACGACTCCTCCTTGCAGACCCGGATCATCGCGCGGGCGTACGGCCCGTAGGAGCAGCGGCAGAGCGGGACCTGGTTGACGATCGCCGCGCCGTCCACCAGCCAGCCGATCGCGCCCACGTCGGCCCAGGTCAACGTCGGGTAGTTGAAGATCGAGCTGTACTTCTGCCGGCCGCTGATCAGCAGCTCGACCAGCTCGTCCCGGCTGACCCCCAGGGTCTCCGCCGCGGCGTAGAGGTAGAGGCCGTGGCCGGCCTCGTCCTGCACCTTGGCCAGCAGGATGGCCTTGCGCTTCAGCGAGGGGGCGCGGCTGATCCAGTTCCCCTCGGGCTGCATCCCGATGATCTCGGAGTGCGCGTGCTGCGCGATCTGCCGGATCAGCGTCTTCCGGTACGCCTCGGGCATCCAGTCGCGCGGCTCGATCTTCTGATCGGCGTCGATCACGTCCGCGAAGTACGCCTCGAGGTCCTCGTCAGGGGCCGGCCCGCCGCGCCGGGCCCGGGCGGCGGCCTCCCGCAGCGCCGCCTCGGCCGCCTCGACCTCGCCGAGCAGGCCACCGCCGGGCGCGTCGTCCGGCGCGGAGAAGTCGTTGCCATACATGAGGCCAGTGTTACAGCTCGCGACCGATGACACCAGAGGGTGTAACAGGAAACCGGCCACACCTTCCGTCGCCGGCTGACCGCTCCCAGTGAGAGCCGCCGACCTGCGCAAACCTGTGAGTTGGGCCACTGCGGGAGGGGGAATCCTCCCAACGGCGGCATAGCGGCAGATTGCCCCGCCTTCACGGCGAGTTCACAGGCGGCAGATCCTGGCGTCGGGCCTGTCCGGAAGTAGACTTCCCCCGGCACACCGATCGGCTGCTGACGATCGCCACCGGCTCACGGCCATTCCCCCGGCCCCGGCGATCAGGCCGTACCCATTCGGAAAAGCCGGTCCCCCCGGCCAGACATCTGGAGCTCACCCACTCATGCGACCTCGCGTGACCATGGTGCTCGCCATCGTGGCGGTCCTTCTCGGTGGCGTCATGCTGGTGCCCGCCGCGTACGCCCGCCTCTCCGGTGGGAGCGCCCTCGCCAGCATCGGCGGCATCGGCGGCGGGGAGAACGTGCCCGCTCCCGCGCCCACCACACCGCCCCCGCCGACCCTGGCCGCGGCCCGGTCTCGGTGGACTTCAAGGGGAAGTTCTTCTCCTGGGCGCTGATGGACCGGAAGACCGGGGAGATCAGCGGCGCGCAGAACATGACCGCGACCAATTCGACCGAGTCGATGATGAAGGCGTGGATCGTCTCCGACTACCTTCGGCAACTCGGCGACAAGCCGCTGAGCGCGACCCGGAAGAAGCAGATCGTCACCGCCATTCGGGACAGCAACGACATCTCCGCCGAGTCGCTCTACAACGCCGGCGGGCGCCGGCCAGTGCTGGAGCGGCTGATCAAGATGTGCAAGCTGACCGACACGAAGATCGAGCCGACCAAGGCGAAGTGGGCGTACACCCAGATGTCGCCGCAGGACGCGGTGCGGATGGGTGACTGCATCGGTGACGGCACCGCCGCCGGACGGAAGTGGACGAGCTTCGTCCTCAGCGAGATGACCAAGGTCCGGGGTGACGTCGAGGACCAGCAGACCACCCAGGGCGGTGGCCGGTGGGGGATCATCGACGGCCTGCCGGACGAGATCAAGGCGCAGGGACCGGTCAGCATCAAGAACGGGTTCACCATGCTCTGGGCGGACGTCCAGTGGCACGTCAACTGCCTCGCGGTGACCGACAAGTGGACCCTCGCGGTGATGATGCGCTACCCGCAGAAGCTCGGCCTGGCGTACGGCGCCAAGGTCTGCGCCAGCGTCACCACCCAGCTCGTCACCCCGCAGCCTGGCGCGGCCCTGAAGGTGCCGCAGCAGCCGGTCGGGAAGCTCTGATGGCTGGCACCCGGCGCCGTCCGGGCAACGACCACCGGCCGCTCATGTACGGCGCGGTCGCCGTCATCCTGGTCGGACTGGTGCTCGTCTCGCTCCGGGTGGTGCCCGGCTCCCCGCTGCGCCCGACGGCCAGCTCGCACTCGGCCGGGTCGCCCGGCCGGTCCACCAGCGCGGCCACCGACCGCAGCAGCCGATCCCAGCCGACCCCGTCGCCGTCCCCTTCCCTGGAGCCGCTGCCGTTCCAGGCCCAGGATCTCGACCTCGACATCAAGGGCTGGTACGCCTGGAGCGTGCTGGACAAGCGGACCGGCGAGATCATCGGTTCCAAGAACATGGGTGAGACCAGCACCACCGCCTCGATGATCAAGTCGTGGATCGTCGCCGACTACCTGCGCCGGGCGGACGAGGCCGGGCAGACCCCGAGCAGCGCCAAGCTCGCCGACGCCACCCAGATCATCCGGGACAGCGACAACACCCGGGCCGAGCAGTTCTACAACAACGTCGGCCGGTCGGCCTCGATCAAGCGACTGCTCTCGACCTGCGAGCTCACCGACAGCAAGGTGGCCGCGGACGGCGGCTGGAGCCGGACGAACCTCTCCCCCCGGGACACCGCGCGGCTGGGGCTGTGCATCTCGGACGGCCGGGCCGCCGGGCCGAAGTGGACGAAGTGGCTGCTCAACGAGATGCGGCTGGTCCGCGGCGTCGGCGACTTCGGCATCCGCAAGGCGTTCCCGGCCGCCGAGCAGAAGACCATCGCGATCAAGAACGGCTGGATCGACCGCACGCGGGAGCAGGAGATGCACATCAACTGCCTCGCCATCGGCGACACCTGGACGATGGGCGTGATGGTCCGCTACCCGATCAACATGGGCTACGAGTACGGCATGAAGAACTGCCAGAAGATCACCGAGGCGCTGCTCCGCCCGGCCACCTGAGCCGTCTCCGCTTCGCCGACGTGGCGGTGTCCCGACCCCGGGATGCCGCCACGTCGTCGTTTCAGACCGGCCGGCAGAACCGGAGCGGCCGGCCTGGTCAGCCGGCGAAGAACTCGGGGCCGCCCTCGGGCAGGGCGGGGACCTCGCCGATCGCGGCGGCCCGCCGGGCGAACTCGCGCAGGCCGGCCACCTGCCGCTCGCCCAGGGAGAAGTCGAGGGTGCGGAAGTAGGTCGCCAGGGTCGCCGCGTCGAACGGCTCCCACCGGGCGGCCGCCTCGGCGACCTGGTCCAGCTCGGCCAGGCAGAGGTCACGCGAGCGCAGGAACGCCTCGTGCACCTCCTTGACCATGCCGGGGTGGGCGGCGGCGAAGTCGCGGCGGACCGCCCAGACGGCGAAGACCATCGGCAGCCCGGTCCAGTCCCGCCAGGCCTGGCCGAGGTCGGTGACCTCCAGGCCCCGGCGGGGCGCCTCGTAGAGGGCGCGCAGCGCCACGTCCCCGATCACCACCCCGGCGTCGGCCTCCAGCAGCATCTGGGTCAGGTCCGGCGGGCAGCGGAAGTACTCGGGGCGGACGCCGTACCGCTCGGCGAGCAGGAGCTGGGCCAGCAGGACGCCGGTCCGGGAGGTCGAGCCGAGCGCGACCCGGCGGCCGTCCAGCTCGGCGAGGGGCTTGGTGGAGACCACGTTGACGGAGAGGACCGGGCCGTCGCTGCCGACCGCGAGGTCCGGCAGGAGCAGCAGCTCGTCGGCGTGCCGCAGGTACTCCACCTGCGAGATCGGCCCGATGTCCAGGTCGCCGGCGACCAGCGCGGCGTTCAGCCGGTCCGGCGAGTCCTTGTGCAGGTCGACGTCGAGCAGCGCGCCGGACCGCATCAGCCCCCAGTAGATCGGCAGACAGTTCAGGAACTGGATGTGTCCGACACGGGGGCGGGTGATGCGGTCAGCCATGCCCCGACCGTATCCCCGCCGCCGACGGCCGGCTCACCGGGATGGCGTCGGAGTGGCCAACTCCGCAGCCGCCACGCGGTCGACCGCCGGGCCGCGGTCGTCCGGTCGGGCCACGGCCGCCCGCTCGGCGCGGACCGCCCGGCGGACCGGGACCGCCACCGCGGCGACCACGAGCAGGCCGGCCACCCCGCAGCCGGCGACCAGCGGCCGGGGTTCGGCCAGCTCCAGCAGCAGGCCGCCGACCAGGAACCCGGCCATCCCGGCCCCCTGGACCGCGGCGCCGAAGACGGCGAACGCCCGGCCCCGGGACGCCTCGGGAACCCGGCGGGCCAGCAGCAGGTTGTTGAAGACGTTGTCGCCCCCGTTGGCCACCCCGCCGAGCAGCCAGATCGGCACGAGCAACGCCGCGGACGGCACCGCCGCCGAGGCCAGGACCGCCAGGCAGCAGCCGCCGAGCAGGGCCAGACCGGCGCCGAGCAGCGCGCCGTCGTCCACCAGCCGCCGGGCGAGCCGGGCGAAGAGCCAACCGCCGAGCACGATGCCGAGCGTCCAGGCGCCGGTCACCACGCCGTACACGGTGGTGGAGCTGCCCAGCGTCTCCCGGATGAAGAAGACCTCGATCACGTTGATCGCCCCGACCGCACCGATCACCGCGGCGAGGGTGCCGACCATCACGACCAGCAGCGGGTCGCGGCGCAACCGCCAGCCGGTCGTGGCCGTCCCGGGCCCGGTGGCCGCCGGGTCCGCCCGTCGGGAGCCGCCCCGTCGGGTACGGATGAGCAGCCCGGCCGCCACCAGCGCGAGGTAGCTGCCGGCGTCGACGAGCAGTGGCAGGCGCGCGCCGAACTCGCCGACCAGCACCCCGGCCAGCGCCGGCCCGGCCAGCGCGCCGAGGGTGCCGGCGGTCTGGTTGAGGGCGCTCGCCCGGGGCAGGTCCGCGGCCCGGACCATGGCGGGCACCAGCGCGGCGAGCACCGGCTGGGTGACCGCGAGCCCGGCGGCGAGCACCGCCACCAGGGCGATGACCAGGACCGGATCGTCGGCGTACGCGAGGGCGAGGCAGACCCCGGCCTGGGCGAGCGGCGATCACCAGCAGGAGCCGGCTGTCCACCCGGTCGGCGAGGCGTCCGGTCAGCGGGGCGAGCGCCACCAGCGGCAGGGTGGCCGCGAGCAGCAGGCCGGAGACGGCCAGGCCGCCCGCCCCGGCGGACTGCAGGGCCAGGGTGAGGGCGCTCGCGGCGAGAAAGTCCCCACAGCTGGAGATGCCCCGCGCGGCCGTGGTGAGCCAGACGTCGGACCAGCGCGACGACCAGATGTGAAGGCCATACTTCGAAAATAGTGCTTCACATCTGGTCCGCACAAGCCCCCGTCAATCGATGGGCAGCGCCCGGTACTGCACGGCGACGGTGCGGGCGCCCGCCGGCGGGTCCCTGCGGATCCGCCGGCGGTAGGGCGCCATCAGCTCCTGGATCGACTCGTTGAGCCCGGCGAGTTCCTCGGCCGTGAGCAGCAGCAGGGTGTCGCTGAGCCGGGCGGCGTCGTACCACTCCGGCGGCTCGTCCGCCGCCCGGTCGAGCCAGTCGAATGTCCGCTGCGCGTCGCGGGCCGTGTGCGCCTCCACCAGGGCCCGCTCGGCGGCCCGCGCCTCGGAGCCGGCCGACCGTCCGGGCTCGATGTAGTAGGAGGGGCTGAACGCCCGCCACACCCGCTCCCGCGCGTCACCCCGGCTCGGCGCCGGCTCGATCAGCCCGAACTTCGCCAACGCCCGCAGGTGGTAGCTGGTCGCGCTCGGCGACAGGCCGGCGATCTCGGCGCACTCGGTGGCGGTCGCGCCGCCCTCCAGTGAGCTGAGATGTTCCATGATCGCGATTCGGGCCGGATGGGCCAGCGCCCGCATCACCTGCGGGTCGCTGATCGTCACCCGGCGCTGCTCGGGGCGCGCCTCGGTCATCCCCCCATGATCCCGCCCGCCGGCCGACCGGGCCAACGGCCGACCCGACGGGGTGGCATGCCGGATATCCGGTTGCCCACCCAGCTGGCGGGAGTAGGCTGCCCTGTCCCGCCTGACGGCCGAGGTGTGTAGCACCGCACCGGACGTCCCCGCGCCGACCCACCGGTCGGAAACGCGAGCGGCAGTGTTTTTCCCCGTGTCGAGGAGTACGTGGATGACCCTGCACGCCCAAGAACAGACCCTGGACGACGAACTCGTCGCCGAACGCGCCCACCTGGACCTCTCCCGAGCGGCGCTGCGCCGGATGCGGGAACGCGCCGAAGCCCTCTTCGCCGGCGGCGAGCAGGTCGCCGGCGACCCGTACGCGGCGGAGATGCTGGGCCGCACCCTCGCCCGGCGGGTCGCCGAACTCGCCGACGACCCGACCACCCCGCTCTTCTTCGGCCGGCTCGACTTCGGCGACACCGACCCCGACCACGCCGGGCGGGAGTACCACGTCGGGCGGCGGCACGTCACCGACGAGGCGGGCGAGCCGCTGGTGCTGGACTGGCGGGCCCCGGTCTCCCGCTCCTTCTACCGGGCCAGCGCCCGGGACCCGCAGGGCGTCGCGATCCGCCGCCGGTTCGGCTTCAGCAGCGGCCTGCTCACCAGCTTCGAGGACGAGCACCTGGACCGGGGCGAGGAGCTGGGCACCGCCAGCCGGATCCTCACCGCCGAGATCGAGCGCCCCCGCGTCGGGCCGATGCGGGACATCGTCGCCACCATCCAGCCCGAGCAGGACGAGCTGGTCCGCGCCGACCTGGCCGACTCGATCTGCGTCCAGGGGGCGCCCGGCACCGGTAAGACCGCGGTCGGGCTGCACCGGGCCGCGTACCTGCTCTACCTGCACCGGGAACGGCTGCGCCGCTCCGGAGTGCTGATCGTCGGGCCGAACCGGGCCTTCCTGTCGTACATCGCGGCGGTGCTGCCGGCGCTCGGCGAGGTCGAGGTCGCGCAGGCGACGGTGGAGGACCTGATCGCCCGGACGCCGGTGCGGGCCGTGGACGATTCGGCCGTCGCGGCCCTCAAGCACGACGTCCGGATGGCCGAGGTGCTGCGCCGCGCCGTCGACGCGCACATCGGTGCGCCGACCGAGCCGATCATGGTCTCGGACGGCTCGTTCCGCTGGCGGATCGGCCTCGACCCGCTGCACCGGGTGGTCGAGGAGACCCGCCGGGAAGGGCTGCCGTACGCCACCGGCCGGGAGCGCGTCCGGGCCCGGGTGGTGGGGCTGCTGCAACGCCAGTCCGAGGCCCGCCGCGCCGAGTCACCGAGCGACGCCTGGCTGCGCCGGATGGCCAAGGCGAAGCCGGTCACCGCCTTCCTCGACGCGGTCTGGCCGGCGCTCACCCCGGAAGGACTCGTGCACACCCTGCTCGCCGACCCGGACGCGCTCGCCACCGCCGCCGACGGGCTGCTCACCGCCGAGGAGCAGGCACTCCTGGCGACCGGGACGAAGCTCGGCCGCACCCCGAAGGCCGCTAAGTGGACCGCGGCCGACGCGGTCCTGATCGACGAGGCGGCCGGGCTGATCGAGCGACCGGCCGGCTTCGGGCACGTGGTGGTCGACGAGGCGCAGGACCTCTCCCCGATGCAGTGCCGGGCCATCGCCCGGCGCAGCGAGCACGGCTCGATCACCCTCCTCGGCGACCTGGCCCAGGGCACCGCGCCGTGGGCCGCCACGGACTGGCGGGAGTCCCTGGCGCACCTGGGCAAGCCGGACGCGGTGGTGGTGCCGCTGAGCATCGGCTTCCGGGTGCCGGCGGTGGTGGTCGCGTTCGCCAACCGGCTGCTGCCGGCCCTCGCCGTCGACGTACCGCCGGCCGAGTCGCTGCGCCGCGACGGCGCGCTGGACGTGCGTACGGTGGCCGACCTGACCGTGGCGGCGGTGGCCGAGGTGCGGGCGGCGCTCGCGCACGACGGCTCGGTCGGCGTGATCGCCGCCGAGGACGCGGTGGACGGGCTCCGGGCGGCGCTCGCCGACGCGGGCGTCGAGACCGCGAGCGCGACGACGTGGCGACCGCGGCGCGGGTCACCGTGGTGCCCGCGACCCTGGTCAAGGGCCTGGAGTACGACCACGTCGTGGTCGTCGAACCGGCCGCGATCGTCGCGGCGAACCGCGCGGGCTGCACCGCCTCTACGTGGTGCTGACCCGGGCGGTCTCCCGGCTCTCGGTGCTGCACCGGGAGCCGCTGCCGGACCCGCTCGGCTGACCCGTCAGCGCCAGCTCAGCCGGGCCACCCGCCCCTGCTCGCCGGAGGCCCAGCAGGCGCCCGTCGGGGTGCACTCCACCGCGTCGAAGCTGCCGGTGTCGAAGCGCCGCCAGGTCCGGCCGCCGTCCCGGCTGGCGTCGCTGCCGGTCGGGCCCACCGCCAGGGCGGTGCCGCCGTGCGCCCAGGCCGCCCCGGACCGGTACTCGCCGGGCTGCGCGTCGGCGACCGTCCAGCTGCGACCGCCGTCGGTGGAGCGGGCCGCGCCGTCCGGAGCGCTGGTCGGGCTGGCGAAGTCGCCGCCCAGCGCGATGCCGTGCCGGGGGTCGCGGAAGGCCAGCGAGTAGATGCCGGCGGACGGGCCACCGGGCACCGGGGTGTCGGCGGCCTGCCAGCTCAGCCCCCGATCGTCGGTGCGGAAAACCCGTGCGGTGGACGCGCCGCCGGTGGCGAACCAGGCCCGGTCCGGGCCGTGGTCGGCGGTGATCAGACAGGTGCCGCTCGCGGCGAACGCGAACTCGCCGGGCAGCGCGGCGGGCATGCCGGCGGTGGGCAGCACCGACCAGGAGCGCCCACCGTCGGCGGTGGCGATCAGCCGGAACCGGCCGTCCACCGGGTCCGACAGGGCCAGCCCGTGCCGATCGTCGAAGAAGGCGAGGCAGTCGTAGAAGGCCGCGTCGTCCGGGTTGCGGAAGGTCTCCGCCCAGCTCCGCCCGCCGTCGTCGGTGCGGTAGACCCGGGACTCGCCGCCCGGCCCGATCGACAGGACCACCGCCCGGCGCGCGTCGAACGCCTCGATGTCCCGGAACTGCAGCGGTACGTCGGTGGGCGGCCCCACCTGCGCCCAGTGCCGTCCACCGTCGACGGTCCGCAGCACGGTGGAGCCGCTGCCGCTGGCCCAGGCGACCCGGCCGTCCACCGGGGCGAGCCCCCGCAGCCGGGCGGTCACCCCGGCGTCGGTGAGCTGCCAGCTCGGCTCCGGGCGCCAGGTGGCCCCGGAACCGGTTGCGAGGACGGCGGCGGCCAGGATGAGACAGGTGAGCGCACGCATCCGCATGCGCCGGAACCTACCGGAGATCGGCGACAACCGATACCACCGGCACCCTCCGGTGGCCCGGAGCGGCTATACAGGAGCCGTGCCAGACATCGCGCCCGCAACCGCGACCATCCCCGGCGACGTGCTCGCCCGCGCCGACCAGGCCACCCGCCGCTACGGCGACGTGCTCGCCCTGGACCGGGTCGACCTGACCGTCCACGCCGGCGAGCTGGTCGGCCTACTGGGCCCGAACGGCGCCGGCAAGAGCACCCTGCTCAACCTGCTGGTCGGGCTGCGCCGACCGACCGCCGGCCAGGTGGAGCTCTTCGGCGGCGACCCCCGTGACCCGGCCAGCCGACGGCTGATCGGGGTGACCCCGCAGGAGACCGGGCTGCCCGGCACGCTTCGGGTCGGCGAGGTGGTCGACTTCGTCGCCGCGCACTTCCCCGACCCGGTCCCGCGGGGCGAACTGCTGGACCGGTTCGGCCTCACCGAGCAGGTGCGGCGGCAGACCGGCGGTCTCTCCGGCGGCCAGCGCCGCCGGCTCGCGGTCGCCCTCGCCTTCGTCGGCCGGCCCCGGCTGGTCATCCTCGACGAGCCGACCACCGGGCTGGACGTCGAGGCGCGGCACACCCTCTGGGAGGCCGTCCGCGGCTTCCACGCCGACGGCGGCACGGTCCTGCTGAGCAGCCACTACCTGGAGGAGGTGGAGGCGCTCGCGCACCGGGTGGTGGTGATCGGCCACGGCCGGGTGCTCGCCGACGACACGGTGGACGCCGTCCGCGGCATCGTCGGCGTACGCCGGGTCAGCCTCGTCGCCGACGACCTGCCGCCCCTGCCGGGCGTGGTCGCCACCGAGCGGACCGAGGGGCGTACCCACCTGCTCACCACCGACGCCGACCAGCTCGTCCGTGACCTGGTCACCGCCAGGGTCGCGTTCCGCGACCTGGAGGTCCGCCCCACCTCGCTGGAGGAGGCGTTCCTCGCCATCACCGCCGACGACCGGCCCGCGACCACCACCGTCTAGGGAGGCCACCCGTGCCGCTCGCCCTGGTTCACGCGCGCTACCAGCTGCTGGAGATCGTCCGGATCCCGGTGGCGGTGTTCGGCAGCGCGTTCTTCCCCGCCGCCGCGATGCTCTTCTTCGTGGTGCCGTTCGCCGGCGACGACGCGGCGGGCGCCACCTACGCCACCGGCGCCATGGTCACCTTCGCGGTGATGAGCGCCAACATCTTCCAGTACGGCGTCGGCGTCGCCGAGGACCGCGACCAGCCCTGGAACCCGTACACCCGGACCCTGCCGGCCGGACCGGCCCCACGCCTGGCCGGCCGGATCCTGGCCGGCCTGGTGCTGACCTACCTGTCGATGCTGCCGGTGGTGGTCATCGCCGCGGTAGGCACCGCGGCCCGGGTCACCGCGGTGCAGTTCCTGCTCGGCGCGGCCACGGTCGCGGTGATCTCGGTGCCGTTCACCCTGCTGGGGCTGGCCGTCGGCTACTCGCTGCCGAGCAAGGCGGCAATCGTGGTCGCGCAGATCATCTTCTTCCCGCTCGCCTTCGGCGGCGGGCTGCTCTCCGGCCCGGACGACGCGCCCGGGCTCATCAAGGCGGTCGCCCCCTTTCTGCCGACCCGGGGCGCCGTGGAGCTGATGTGGGCGGCGACCACGGACTGGCGACCCGACCAGGTCTCCGTGGTGATGCTCGGCGTCTGGATCGTCGTGCTGGCGGCGATCGCCGGCTGGGCGTACCGGCGGGACGAGGGCCGCCGTTTCACCTGACCTTTTGTCCGAATCCCGCCCGGCGGCCGACGGGACGGTGCCACGATTCCGGCAGGGCGTGCCAGCGGGCCGCCACCGGCGAGAGGGGTCACCGTGAACGGCATCGAGCCCGGCACGCCCTGCTGGGCCGACCTGGCCACGCCCGGCCTGGAGGACGCGAAGCGGTTCTACCCGCAGCTGTTCGGCTGGACCGGCCGGGTCTCCCCGGAGCCGGAGGCGGGCGGGTACACCGTCTTCCTCAAGGACGGCAGGTCGGTGGCCGGCGCCGGCCCGCCGGCACCCCGGACCAGGTGCCGATCTGGTCGACGTACGTGGCGACCGACGACGCCGACCTGGTCGCCAGGCGGGTGGAGCGGGCCGGCGGGCAGGTTCTGGTCACCCCGTTCGACGTCTTCGACCAGGGCCGGATGGCGGTCCTCGCCGACCGGGCCGGCGCGGTGTTCAGCGTCTGGCAGCCGATGGCGATGCCGGGCGCGGAGCTGTTCAACGTGCCGGGTGCCATGTGCTGGAACGAGCTGGTCACCCCCGATCCGGAGGGGGCGAAGGAGTTCTACGCGCTGGTCTTCGGCTGGCAGCCGGAGGAGCGGCCGATGGGCCCGGTCACCTACACCGGCTGGCGGTGCGGGGCGCGGGTGGTCGCCGGGATGATGCCGCCGCTGGAGGAGCTGCCGGCGGACCTGCCGGCGTACTGGTCGATCTACTTCGCGGTCGACGACGCCGACGCCACCGCCGCCCGCGCCGCCGAACTCGGCGGCACCATCCTGGTCCCGCCCCGCGACATCCCGGCCGGCCGCACCGCCGCCCTCCGCGACCCCCAGGGCGCCCTCTTCTCCATCACCACCCTCTCCTGACCCCGACCCCACCACGCGCCGATCTTGCAGTTGGGGCCCCCGACATGCCTCGTATGTCCGTTTTGCCGGGGCACTAAGTGCAAGATCGCCGGAGCTAGGGGGTGGGGCGGACGGGGACCACCAGGGGGCCGCGGTCGCCGGGGATGACGCGGACGTGGGCGCGGTAGTGCATCGCCAGCAGGGGTTCGGTGAGGACCTCGTGGGGTGGGCCGGAGGCGGCGACGCGGCCGTCGGCGAGCAGGACCATCCGGTCGGCGTACTCGCCGGCCACGGAGAGGTCGTGCATGGTGGCGAGCACGGTCAGGCCGTGCGCCCGGCGGAGCTGGTCGACCAGCTCGAGCACCTCCTGCTGGTGGCCGATGTCCAGCGCGCTGGTCGGCTCGTCCAGCAGCAGCAGGGTGGCGCCCTGGGCGAGCGCCCGGGCCAGGAAGACCCGCTGCCGCTCGCCGCCGGAGAGGGTGGCCAGCTCCCGGTGCCCGAACGCGCCGAGATCCAGCCGGTCCAGCACCTCGTGGACGGCGACCAGGTCGGCGGCGGACTCCCGGCCCAGCGGCGGGATGTACGGGGTCCGGCCGAGCAGCACGTAGTCGAGCACCGACATGCCGGCCGGCACCACCGGGGACTGGGCGACGGTGGCCACCACCCGGGCCCGGTCGCGGCGGCGCAGCGCCTGGATCGGCGTACCGAAGAGGGCGACCGCGCCCGGCACGGGCAGCAGGCCGCCGACGGCGCGCAGCAGGGTCGACTTGCCGGCGCCGTTCGGGCCGATCACGGTGACCCACTCACCGGCCGCGACGCTCAGGTCGACGCCGGCCAGGATCGGCGCGCCGCCCAGCCGGACGTGCAGGTCCCGCACCTCGACCGCCGGCGCGCTCACGTGAGCACCCGGCGGGCGGTACGCAGGACCAGCACGAAGAACGGGCCGCCGAGCAGGGCGGTGACCACCCCGATCGGGATCTCGGCGGGGGCGGCGGCGGTCCGGGCGACCACGTCGGTCAGCGCCAGGAACGCCCCGCCGAAGAGCATCGACAGCGGCAGGATCACCCGGTAGCTGGACCCGGCGAGCAGCCGTACGGTGTGCGGCACGATGATGCCGACGAAGCCGATCAGGCCGGAGGCGGAGACGGCGGCGGCGGTGCCGAGCGAGGCGGCGGCGATCAGCAGGTAGCGGGAGCGCTGCGGGTGCAGGCCGAGGCTGGTCGCCTCGTCGTCGCCCACGGAGAGGACGTCGAGTTCCCGGCGGTGCAGCAGCACCACCACGGCGGTCAGCAGGAAGTACGGCAGGACCAGCCGGACGTCCGGCCAGCCGGCGGTGGCGAGCCGGCCGAGCAGCCAGGAGTAGACCTGCTGGATGCTGTCCGAGTGGCGTTGCAGCAGGTACGTCTGCCCCGCCGCGAGGAACGCCGACACCGCCACCCCGGCCAGGATCAGCGTGGCGGGTGACCGGTCCCGACCGCCGGCCGCGCCGAGCAGGTAGGTCATGGCGACCGCCCCGAGCGAGCCGACGAACGCCGCGAGGGGGATGGTGACCGGCATCCCGGTCAGCGCCCCGCCCGCCCCGGCGCCGAGCGCGATCACCGCGGTCACCGCGAGCCCGGCGCCGGCCGCCACGCCCAGCAGGTACGGGTCGGCCAGCGGGTTGCGGAACACGCCCTGGTAGCAGCCCCCGGCGAGGGCGAGCAGCGCGCCGACGAGCAGGCCGAGCACCACCCGGGGCAGCCGCAGCTCGGTGACGATGGCGATCTCGCGTTCGGTCAGCCCGCTGTCCAGGTGTACCCCGGGCAGCAGGTTGAGCAGTTCGGCGGCCACGCTGCCGGGTGGCAGGCTGACCGGGCCGAGGGACACCCCGGCGACCAACGCGACCAGCACCGCGCCGAGCCCGGCGACGAGCCAGCGTTTCCGCAGCCGGCCGCGGCCGTCGCACCCGGCCCGGCCGTGGGCCGCCCGCCGGCCGGAGGGCCGGGCGGAAGGGCGGAAGCGCCGTTCCGGCCGGAGCCGGACGCGGGCAGGCCGGCGGGCCGGGACGCGTCGGGCGTCCCGGCCGTCCGGCCGGCGGGTTCCACTGGTCGCACGCTCACCGAGGGGTCAGGCCGGGACCTTGGCGGTGGCGTCGACGATCGACCTGAGCAGGTCGACGACGCGCGGGCCCCAGCGCGAGGCGATGTCGTCGTCGAGGGCGACGATCTGGTTGTTCTTCACCGCGGTGACGCCGGCCCAGCCGCTGCGCGCCTTGACCGTGTCCGGGGTCTGCTTGCAGCACTTGGTGTCGGCCAGGAAGACGAAGTCCGGGTTGGCCTTGACGATGACCTCCTGGGAGAGCTGCGGGTAGCCGCCGTTCTTCCCGTCGGCGTCGGCCGGGTCGGCGATGTTCTCCAGGCCGGCGAGGGTGTAGATCGAGCCGATGAAGGTCTTGCTGGTCGCGCTGTACAGCTCCGGCCCCAGCTCGTGGTAGTAGGTCGGCTTCTTCGCCCGCTGCGGCAGGTCCTTG
Source organism: Micromonospora sp. ATA51 (assembly GCF_016802855.1). Lineage (NCBI taxonomy): Bacteria > Bacillati > Actinomycetota > Actinomycetes > Micromonosporales > Micromonosporaceae > Micromonospora > Micromonospora sp. ATA51. The sequence continues at coordinate 25,806 of NZ_JAEVHJ010000035.1, forward strand.
GTGAGCGCGGCGATGTCGTCCTTCATCTTCTTCGTGACGTCCGCGGCCTCGGCCGGGTGGCCGGTGAGCGCGCCCAGGTCGGTGATCTGCTGGTACGTGTCGTCCAGGGTGGTCGCCGCGGGGGTGAGCAGCACCGGGATCTTCAGCTTGGTGAGCTGGTCGACGATCCTGTTGGTGTCGTTGGAGAGCACCACCAGGTCGGGGCTCTTGCCGGCGATCGCCTCGGCGTTCGGCTGGAAGCCGGACAGGTCGCTCTTCGGCGCGTCGGCCGGGTAGTTCGACTGGTCGTCGACGGCGGTGACCTGCTTGCCGGCGCCGACGGCGAAGAGCATCTCGGTCGCCGACGGCGACAGCGAGACGATCTTCTCCGGCCGCTTCTCCAGGGTCAGCTTGCCGACGGTGACCGGGAAGGCGGCGGCCGCCGAGCTGCCGCCGGCGGCGGGGGTGTCGGTCGAGGTCTTCTCGGCGCAGGCGCCGAGGGCCAGCGCGGCCACCGCGAGGGCGGCGGCGAAGAGCCGGGGGGTACGTCTGGACATGGGTCCTCCTGTCGGTCGAGGAATGTTGCTTCGCCGACAGGGACCGCCTTGGCGTGCCCGTCCGCGAGGCGCCCTTCCTCGAGAGCGCGTGTCGCGACCGTGCCGCAGGCGACCTGGCTCGCCCCACAGACGTCGCGCCGGCCGGGGCCGACGCCGTGCGGGGCATCACAGTTGCGGGACAGCGCCGGTTTCGCACCGGCTTCGCTGCGGGTTGGTCGCTGCCACGGTAGCGCACGAGCAGCGGAGATCGTCCGGGACGGGCGGGGTGGGTGGGGCCCCGGCGGGGGGTGGAACCGGGGCCACCGGGAATCAGGAACTGGTGATCGTGACGTTGTCCACGGCCGCCTCGACCAGGCTGGCCCCGGAGGCGTCCGCCGCGTCCACCTGGATCCGCACCGACTGGCCCGCGTACGGGGTGAGGTCGAGGTTCGACACCGCCCACGAGCCGTTCCGGTTGGTGGCCGCACCCGCGGAGTTGAGCAGGGTGGTGGTGCCGCCGTTGTGGATCACGCTGACCCTGAGGTAGTCCGCCGACGAGGCGTTCGAGCCGTGCGCCAGGTACCAGGCCAGGGAGAGGGTGAGGGTGCCGGTCGAGGGGAGGGTCACCGCCGGGGAGCGGGCGCTGGTCACCCCGCCGTCGACGTCGTAGTCGCCCGCCGCGGTGCCGGCGAGCCGGCCGGTGACCAGGTCGTTGCTCCCGGCGTACGGGGTGAGCTGCTTGGCGCCGGAGGAGCTGGTGGCCTGGGCGGCGCCGCGTTCCCACACCCCGGTGGTGGCGGTGTCCGTGCCGGCCGGGTCGGTGGTCCAGCCGGTGGCGGTCTCGAAGGTGTCCGACCAGACCGTGGTGCCGCCCCCGCCGGTGCCGCAGTACTGGGACTGCTTCCCGATCGCCCGGTACGGGCAGTCGGCGTACTCGGCGAGCAGCAGCACCGCCTCCTTGTTCCGGGAGGTCTGCGCGGGGATGACCTCGTCGGGCGGGTAGAAGCCGCCGCCGGTGGCCGAGCCCGGGTACATCTCGAAGGTGTACGCCCAGATGCCGTGGGCGGCCCACATCCAGTCGATGCTGGTGCCGTCGGCGATGTAGAGGTCGCTGGACTGTTCCGGGGTGTAGCCGTTGCTGGCCGCCATCTGCTGGCCGATGGTGGCGAAGGTGCTGTACTGGTCCGCGCTCATCCCGGTCGGCGTGTTCGCGGTGGTGTAACCGAAGGGCCAGAGCACCAGCTGCGAGTAGGTGTGGAAGTCGATGTTGGCTTCGATCTGCTGCACCCCGCCGATCACCCGGCTGTTGACGAAGTTGCGCAGCGCCTGCGTCTCCGGGGCGGAGAAGGCGGACGGGCCGCGGTAGGTCTCCGACGAGGTGGAGCCGGACGAGCCGCCGCAGCAGCCCCACTGGTACGACCAGTTCCGGTTCAGGTCGGTGCCGACGTACGACGAGCCGCTGTTGGGCTGCCGGTTCTTCCGCCAGGACCGGTACGACCCGGTGGCGATGTCGTACTCGCTGCCGTCCGGGTTGACGGTGGGGACGATCCAGATCTCCCGGGAGTTGACGATGTTGGTGATCCGGGAGTCGGTTCCGTAGCTGTCGGTGAAGAGGTTGAGCAGGTAGATCGCCATCTCGACGGTCAGGTGCTCGCGGGCGTGCTGCTGCGCGTTGAAGAGGATCTCGGGCTCGTTCTCGTCGGTGCCGGCGTTGTCGGAGATCTTCACCGCCATCAGGTCCCGACCCTCGTACGAGGTGCCGATGCTGCTCTTCCTGGCGATGGCGGGGTGGTCGGCGACCACCTGGTTCACCACGGCGGTCAGCTCGGCGTAGTCGTGGTAGTTGGAGTCGGCCGGCGGGAAGGCGAGGGTGCCGGCGCCGCCGGTGGGGGCCGGCGGGGCGTCCTTCTCCAGCCGGAAGCCGAGCCGGGTGATCGCGGCGGCCTCGGTGCCGGTTGCGGTGACGTGCAGGACGCCGTGTTCGGAGTAGTCGATCGCCGCGCCGGTGCGCGCGACGGCGTTCCGGTCGGCGAGGGTGCGGGGGCCGAGGACCCGGTAGCCGGCGGCGGCCGGCTCGGCGGACCGGTCCGGGGCCGGCCGGGCGGCGGCCGGGCCGGTGACGACGGTGACGAGGCCGAGGCCGACGGCGGCGACGAGGGCGAGCCGGCGGCGGAGCGGGGACGGGTGGAGGGCCATGGACAACCTCCTCGGGGTACGGGAGATCCCGTTGTCCGCCACTTCACCAGCAGTCACATGGTCATATCAACATTCATCGTTCCCTTGGCCCATCCCGGCCGGATCCTCACGGCGGCAAAGATTTTCCATCGTTTGATGTCTTCCGAAACTTCCTTCCAGACGGGACAGTGAACGGCAAGGAAAGCCGCACACCCGTGGAGCTGCCATGGTCACGACACCGCTGCGCGCCGCCGCCCTCGCCGGCGTCACCGCGCTCGCCCTCCTCGGCACCACCGCCCCCGCCGAGGCCGCCAAGCCGGCCACCGGCACCCTCGCCCACGACGAGCAGATCACCTGGCAGGGCTGGTCGGGCGCCGCCCTCGCCGCCGGCGCCACCGCCGGCACCGCCGTCACCGCCGCCGGACTCACCCTCGGCACGCCGGTCGGCACCACCGTCTACCGCGACCCGCACACCGGGATCCGGCGCACCTGGGCGTACGGCACCTGGACCTCGCCGCTGACCGAGGTCGGCTTCGGCGCGTCCGAGCTGGTCGCGTCCTGGAACGCCGACACCCCGGCCGGCACCTGGATCGGGGTCGAACTCCAGGGCACCTACACCACCGGCACCCGGACCCCCTGGTACGTGCTGGGGCGCTGGGCCTCCGGCGACGCCGACATCAAGCGGACCAGCGTCGACAAGCAGGGCGACAAGACCTCCAGCATCTGGACCGACACGTTCGCCGTCGACGATCCGAGCAGAGGCGTGCTGCTGCGGGCGTACCAGCTCCGGCTCACCCTCTACCGCGACCCGGCCCAGGCCGCCGCCCCGGTGGTCCGGTCGGTCGGCGCGATGAGCTCGAACGTGCCGGACCGGTTCACCGTCGCCCCCAGCGCCGGCCACATCGCCTGGGGCACCGAGCTGGCCGTTCCCCGCCACTCGCAGGAGATCCACGCCGGCCACTACCCGGAGTACGACGGCGGCGGCGAGGCCTGGTGCTCGCCGACCTCGACGGAGATGGTGGTCGAGTACTGGGGCCGGGGGCCGTCCGCGGCCGACACGTCCTGGGTGGACCCCAGCTACCCCGACCCGACCGTCAACCACGCCGCCCGGATGACGTACGACTACCAGTACGACGGCGCCGGCAACTGGCCCTTCAACACCGCGTACGCGGCCGGCTTCCCCGGGCTGGAGGCGAAGGTGACCCGGCTGCACTCGCTGGACGAGCTGGAGCACTTCATCGCCGCCGGCATCCCCGTGGTGACCAGTCAGTCCTTCCTCGCCAGCGAGCTGGACGGCGCGGGCTACGGCACCTCCGGGCACCTGATGGTGGTGGTCGGCTTCACCGCCGACGGTGACGTCATCGCCAACGACCCGGCGTCGCCGAGCAACGACGCCGTGCGCCACGTCTACCAGCGCGAACAGTTCGAGCAGATCTGGCTGCGCACCAAGCGGACCACCGCCAGCGGCGGGACCGGCAGCGGCTCCGGCGGGATCGTCTACCTGATCAAGCCGACCGACGTCGCCTGGCCGCAGGTGGCGGGCTCCACCAACTGGTAGCGGCGGCGGGCCCGGTCGCCGTCCGGCACGGGCCCGCCATCGACCGACCGAAGCTCCCGCCGACGCCCTACGGCGGCCGGCAGGGATGTCCCACCCTCCTCACTTCGCGGAGTTGCCATGTTCAGACCAGCCCTGCGCGCGGTCGCCCTCACCGGCGTCACCGCGCTCGCCCTGCTCGGCGCCACGGCGCCGGTCCACGCCGACAACAACCTGCCGGTCGTCCAGCACGACGAGCAGATCACCTTCCAGGAGTGGTCGTCGCACCCCGACTGGCGTGGCGGCACCCACCAGGGGACGTACGCCATCCCCGGCCACCGCACCGGCATCACCATCGGCCAGCCGGCCGGCACCACCGAGTTCACCGACGAGCACACCGGCGCCACCCGCAGCTGGGAGTACGCCACCTGGACGTCCCCGCACCGGCAGATCGGCTTCGACGCCACCGAACTGGTCGCCTCGTGGAACGCCGAGACCCCCGCGGGCACCTGGCTCCAGGTCGAGCTGCAGGGGACGTACAACACCGGCAGCCAGACCCCCTGGTACGTGATGGGTCGCTGGGCCTCCGGGGAGCAGGACGTCACGCGGGCCACCCTGGACGGCCAGGGTGACCCCTGGTCGAGCATCTGGACCGACACCTTTTCCATCGACGACGCCAAGGCCGGCGTGCTGCTGCGGTCGTACCAGCTGAAGCTCACCCTCTACCGCGCGCCGGGCCAGACGGCCTCGCCCTGGGTCTGGATGCTCGGCGCGATGAGCTCCAACGTGCCGGACCGGTTCACCGTCACGCCCAGCAAGGGCGGGATCGCCTGGGGCACGGAACTGCCGGTGCCGGCCCGCTCCCAGATGATCCACCGGGGCAACTACCCGGAGTGGGGCGGCGGCGGTCAGGTCTGGTGCAGCCCGACCTCGACCACCATGGTGCTGGAGTACTACGGCAAGCTGCCCTCGGCCGAGGACATGTCCTGGATCACCCCCGGCTACACCGACCCGCAGGTCGCCTACGCCGCCCGGATGACCTGGGACTACGAGTACGAGGGCGCGGGCAACTGGCCGTTCAACACCGCGTACGCGGCCAGCTTCCCCGGCATCGACGCCAGGGTCACCCGGCTGCACTCGCTGGACGAGGTGGAGCGCTTCATCGCCGCCGGCATCCCCGTGGTCACCTCGCAGTCCTTCCTCGGCACCGAGCTGGACGGGTCGAACTACGGCACCTCCGGGCACCTCTTCGTGGTGGTCGGCTTCACCCCCGACGGTGACGTGATCGTCAACGACCCGGCCTCCTCCTCGGACGCCGAGGTGCGCAACGTCTACAAGCGGGAGCAGTTCGAGCAGATCTGGCTGCGGACCAAGCGGTACCGGGCGAACGGCACGGTCGCGAGCGGCTCCGGCGGCATCGCGTACCTGATCAAGCCGGCCGACCGGCCGTGGCCGCAGGTCCCCGGCTCCAGCAACTGGTAGGAACCGACGGAGACGGGCCCGGCACGATCGTGCCGGGCCCGTCGTTTCGTTGGTCTCAGCGCTGTACGGGCGTCCCGGCCAGCCGGTCGATCGCGGCCGCGTCGCGGCGCCGGCGGCGGACCGTGGTGACCACGAGGACCACCCAGCCGACCGCGGCGAGCGCCGCGGCCACGGTGAACCCGGTGACCAGCAGCCAGGTCGAGCCGCCCGCGGCGGCGAAGACGCCCTTGCCGGCCCCGGTGTCCCGGGCGGGAGCCGTGCCGCCCCGGGCCAGCCCGTCGGGCGCGTCGTAGAGGAGGACTTGCTTGCGGGCCGCGCCGCCCTCGTCGGCCACGAAGTCGCCGTACCAGCTGCAGTTGCGGCGACCGCACTGCTCGCTGACCGCGGTGAACGTGCCCGGCACGCCGCCGCCGGACTTCGCCTGCCAGGCCGGAACGAGGTCGGGCGCCGCGAAGGCGAGCCCCATCACCGCGATGACGGGGAGCCCGATCCAGAGGAAGAACTTCAGCCGCCAGTCATTGATCCTGTCCATCACGGAGCCAGACCCTAGCGGGACGGAATCTCTCCCGCTGCCCCGCCTTGTGACGGCTCAGCGGGGCTGGTCGCCCGGCTCGTCCTCGGCGGACCGGTCGTCGCCGGCCAACGCGGACCGGAGGCGCTCCTTCTCGGCCCGGCGCCGCTCGGACGCCTCGGCCATCTCGCCGGCCATCTCGTCGCGCCAGCCGCGGAGCAGGAAGAAGGAGAGCGCGGCGGAGAACACCAGCGCCAGCATCAGCCGCAGGAACATGTTCATCTCGATGAACCAGAGGGCCGCCAGCACGCCGACGAACAGCCCGATCCGGCCCAGCGTGTACTTGACCGCCGCGCTCACGTTCGCACTCCGTTCTCCGCCGCCCGGTGTCCCGGCGCGGGAGGTTCAGCCCGTCCGGCGGGCCAGCCAGTGGACGCCATGAAACCAGATCACCGCGTACGCCAGGGTGAAGACCGCCGCGGCCAGCGCGCCGGAGACCAGCGGCGCCAACCCGGCGGCCAGCCCGGCCGCCAGCAGCCCGGCGAACACCCCGACCGCGGCGGCGACGAGTGCCGCGATCACCCGGGCCGCGCCGAACTCCCAGGCCCGGAAGTCGTCCCAGAACAGCCAGAGCGGCAGGATCACCGCCAGCCAGCCGTTGGTCCGGCCGAACCCGCCGGCGCCCATCGTGGCGAACGCCCACTCGAAGAGCACCAGCGCCAGCACCCCGATCACCAGGCCGGCGAGGCTCACCCCGAGCAGGTCACCCAGGGTGAGGATCCGTCCCTCGGCGTCCCTGCGGGGAAAGGCCGGACGCTGCTGCTGCTCGGTCATCGGTCCGGCGTCAGGCCCAGACCTGCTGCGGCTCGGCGCGGCGCTCGGCCAGCGACGGCGCCTTGTCGTACTCCCGGACCACGTTGTAGCGGGTGTCCCGCTCGACCGGCTGGAACCCGGCGTCCCAGATCAGGTGCAGCAGGTCGTCCCGGTGCATGGTGTTCGGGGTGCCGTACGAGTCGGCGTCGTGAGTGATCTTGTATTCCACGACCGAGCCGTCCAGGTCGTCCACGCCGAAGTTGAGCGAGAGCTGCGCGACCGACAGGCCGTGCATCACCCAGAAGTTCTTGAGGTGCGGGATGTTGTCGAAGAGCAGCCGGGAGACCGCGAACGTCTTCAGCGACTCGGCCGGCGACGCCATCGTGGTCTGCGCCTGGATCCGGTTACGGATCTTGCCGTCCGCGGAGTCGACGAAGTCGTGCTGGTAGCGCAGCGGGATGAAGACCGCGAAGCCGCCCGTCTCGTCCTGCAGCTCGCGCAGCCGCAGCACGTGGTCGACCCGGTGCCGGGGCTCCTCGATGTGGCCGTAAAGCATCGTCGACGGGGTCTTCATGCCCTTCGAGTGGGCCAGCCGGTGGATCCGCGACCAGTCCTCCCAGTGGCAGGCGTGGTCGACGATGTGCTGGCGGACCTCCCAGTCGAAGATCTCCGCGCCGCCGCCGGTCAGCGACTCCAGGCCGGCGTCCATCAGCTCGTCGAGGATCTCGTCGGCGCTCAGGCCGCTGATCTTCTCGAACCACTGCACCTCGGTCGCGGTGAAGCACTTGAGCTTGACGTTCGGCAGCGCCGCCTTCAGCTCGCGCAGCACCTTCGGGTAGTAGCGCCAGGGCAGGGTCGGGTGCAGGCCGTTGACGATGTGCAGCTCGGTGAGCTGCTCGTCCTCCATCTCCTTGGCCTTGCGGACCGCCTCGTCGATGCGCATCGTGTACGCGTCCTTCTCGCCCGGCTTGCGCTGGAAGGAGCAGTACGCGCACGAGGCGGAGCAGACGTTGGTCAGGTTGAGGTGCCGGTTGACGTTGAACATCACCCGGTCGCCGTTCATCTCGGTGCGCTTGTGGTGGGCCAGCCGGCCCAGCCAGGCGAGGTCGTCGCTGTCGTAGAGGGCGATCCCGTCCTCACGGGTCAGCCGCTCGCCCGCGTACACCTTCGCTTCGAGCTCGCGCTTGAGTCCGGCGTCCATCGAAAGCCACGTCCCTTCCACCTGCGGTCCCGGTCGAGCGTACGTCGGTGCTCCGACGCACCGGCGGGCCGGTCGACCCCAGCGATGTAGTTCACCGGACTCTCAGCCGGTCGTCACCCTCCGCGCATCGACATCCCTGCGTCCGTGAGGTAAGACAGGATGGGGCGGAACACACACTGGTACCGTCCCGGGTCACCGCGCCCGCCGGAGCGCGGACCATGCCAGACCGGACGGGGAGCGGAATGGTCGACAGCGCAAAGGGCCGACAGCAACGACGCGGGAGTCCGGTGATCTCGCCGGTACTGCGTCCGGCGCTCTGGTCCGCGCTGCTCGGCGCGGTGGCCGCCGCCGCGCTGGCCACCCCGGCCTGGGCCGAGCCACCGCTGCCCGACACGGTCCCCGACGCCGGGTCCCGCCCGGTCGCCGCCGGCGGCCTGCGGCTGCCCGGC
>NZ_JAEVHJ010000036.1:0-33920 GCF_016802855.1 Micromonospora sp. ATA51
CCCCGGCCGGCCGCCGGCCACGCTGGCGGTGCCGCTGGGGTCCGGGCCGCCCTTGGTGCGCCGCATGTGGTCCAGGACGTCAGCGACGACGATGCCCGCCTGGTACATGGCGATGTGGGTGAACGCGCCCTCACCGGTCAGGTCGCCGACCGCCCAGATGCCGTCGGCCGCGTGCATCCGCTCGTCCACCGGCAGGTAGCGCTGGGACGCGTCGACGTCCACGGTCTCCAAGCCCAACTCCTCCAGGTGCGCCCTGCGGCCGGTCACCACCAGCAGCCGCTCGGCGGTGAATTCCGCGCCGCCGGCCCCGTGCACGGTGAAGCTCTGCCCGTCGTGGCTGACCCGCTCCGCCCTCACCCCGGTGGCGATGGTCACCCCGTCGGCGCGCAGCGCCGCCGCGGCCACCTCCGACGCCTCCGGCTCCTCGACGGCGAGGACCCGGTCCGCCGCCTCGACCACGGTCACCTGCACGCCGAACCGGGCGAAGACCTGGGCGAGTTCCAGCCCGATCGCGCCGCCGCCCAGCATGAGCAGCGACTCCGGCAGCGCCTCCACCTCGATGGCCTGGTGGTTCGTCCAGTACGGCGTGTCGGCCAGCCCATCGATCGGCGGGATCGAGGGACGGGTGCCGGTGCCGAGCACGACCCCGTACCGGGCCTGGAACATCTGATCGCCCACGCGGACCCGGCCGGGCCCGTCGAGCCGGCCGCTGCCCCGGACGAACCGGCCGCCCTTGCCGACGAAGCGGTCCACCGCCACCTTGTCGTCCCAGGTGTCGGTGGCCTCCTCCCGGATCCGCTTCGCCACCGGCGCCCAGTCAGGCTGGACCTGCGCCGCGCCGGCGAGCTCGTTGACCCGGCGCGCCTCGGCGAGGGCGTTCGCCGCCCGGATCATCATCTTGCTCGGGACGCAACCCCAGTAGGGGCACTCCCCGCCGACCAGGTCCCGCTCGATCCCGACGACGGTGAGACCGGCCTCGGCGAGTCGTCCGGCCACCTCCTCGCCGCCGACCCCGAGCCCGACGACGACCACGTCCACCAGTTCCGGCTCCGCCATCCCGCCAGCATTCCGCACCGGCGAAGGGTCGGCCACCGCACCCACCGGAATTCCCGCGCTCGTAACACCTCCGACCCCCTACGGTGGCCGGATGCACCCACGCTTCGCCCCGGTCCGGGACTGCTTTCAGGACCTGTTCGCCGGCGGCCGGGAGACCGGCGCCGCGCTGACCGTCTGGTACGACGGCGCCCCGGCGGTCGACCTGCTCGGCGGGCCGCCTGGCGGCCGGACACCCTGGTGAACGTCTACTCGGTCGGCAAGCCGGTGGCCGCGCTGTGCCTGCTGATGCTGGTCGACCGGAGGCGGGTCGACCTCGACGACCCGGTGGCCGCGCACTGGCCGGAGTTCCGCACCCCGGCGACGGTCCGGCAGGTGCTCAGCCACACCGCCGGGCTGCCGGCGTTCCCGGTTCCCAGGCCGGCGGAGGCGGTCGCCGACTGGGCACTGCTCTGCGCCGACCTGGCCGCCGCCGAGCCGGACTGGGCGCCGGGCACCGTCGCGGGCGAGCACGCCTGGACGTACGGGCACCTGGTGGGCGAGCTGGTCCGCCGGGTGGACGGCCGGTCGGTGGGCCGGTTCCTGGCCGAGGAGATCGCCGCACCGTGGCGCCTCGACCTGGGCTTCGGGCTCGGTCCGGCGGACCAGCGGCGGTGCGCCGACCTGACGTACGGCGATCCGGGGTGGCCGACCCGGATGCTGGGCGAGCCGGGGTCGCTGCGCGCCCGGGCGCTGGGCAACCCGGCCGGCGGCCTGGACCTGGCGGTGGTGAACAGCCCGCTGTGGCGGGGCGCGGAGGTGCCGGCGGTCAACCTGCACGCCACCGCCGCCGCCCTGGCCCGCCTGTACGCGGGCCTGCTGGCCGACGGCACCCTGGACGGGGTACGCCTGTTCAGCCGCGAGCTGGTCGCCGAGGCGACCCGGGTCCAGTACGACGGCCCGGACCTGGTGCTGGACCGGCGGGCGTCCTGGACGCTGGGCATGCAGTGGGAGCCCGACGGCAGCTGGGGCATGGGCGGGATCGGCGGCAGCAGCGCCTGGGCCGATCCCGAGCGCGGCTACACCTTCGCGTACGCCACCTCCCGACTCGCCGAGCACGACCGGGTGGACGACCTGGTGGAGGCGCTGCACTCCTGCCTCTGACCGTCCACCCGGCGCCCCGGTTCAGCCCACGGCGACCGGGGTCCGGGCCGGCCGGGGATCACCACCGGCGCACCGGTCGGGGCGAGCAGGGCCCGCGCGGCCACCGCCAGCCGCTGCCGCCGGGGTACCACGGCGCGCCGCGCGAAGACGTCGTAGTCCTGGGCGGCCACCTCGTCGAGGATCCCGCCGTACAGCGCGTACGCGGTCCGCATGCAGGCCTGCGAGGCGGGGGCGAGCAGCGTGATGCCCGGTGCGGCGGCCGCGTAGTGGGCCTGCGCGCGGGTCACCTCGTACTCGATCAGCTCCCGGATCCTCGGCGTGGCGCGGCCCAGCGCCTTCGCCGCGAACAGGTCGTCCCGGGTGACGTCGAACCTGGCCAGGTCCTCGTCGGGCAGGTACGTCCGGCCGCGGTCCAGGTCCTCGGCGACGTCCCGGATGAAGTTGGTGAGCTGGAAGGCGACGCCGAGCTGCCGGGCCGGCTCGCGGGCGGCCGCCGGGTCGCTGCTGCCGAGGATCGGCAGCATCATGGTGCCGATGACAGCGGCCGACCCCTCCATGTAGTCGAGCAGGTCGTCGTAGCTCGGGTACGACGTGACCGTCAGGTCCATCGCCATGCTGTTGAGAAACGACGCGAAGTCGGCCCGGTCCAGGTCGAAGACGGCGATCGTGTGCAGCACGGCGGGGAGGAGCGGGTCGTCGACCGGCTCGCCGCGCAGCCCGACGAGGAAGCGCGCGGACCACTCGTCCAGCCGGGCGGCGCGCTCGGCCATCGGCAGGTCCTCGGTCCGGTCCACGATCTCGTCGGCGTACCGCGTGAATCCGTACAGGGCGTGCACATGCCGCCGTTTCCACGCCGGGAGGAGACGGGTGGCGAGATAGTAGGTGCGCCCGTGGCGTTTGTGCAGCTCCTGGCAGCGGGCGTAGGCAGCGGTGAGATCCGTGTCCACCGGCCCTCCTCGAATCCGACGCAGCAATCGACGCAACTCGTTACCCTAGGGTACGCTCGCCGACATGGCCAACGACGCAGTTGCGGCCGACGCCCTCCGCGTCGCGCCGGCACAGCCGGGAGCGACGGACGATCCGGTCCGCGACGTGCTGGCCGCGTTCACCAAGGACCTGATCAAGGGGGTCGACGACACGCTCGCGGCGTTCCTGGCCGCCGAGGTCGACTCGCTCACCGAGATCGACGCGGCGATGGGTGGCTTCGCCGCGGCGGCCCGCGACTGCGTGCTGGCCGGTGGAAAGCGGGTCCGCTCGACCTTCGCCTACTGGGGGTGGCGCGGGGCGGTCGGCGGCGACGAGTCGCTGCCGTCGGTGCTGCCGGCGCTCGCCGCCCTGGAGCTGCTGCACACGTTCGCGCTGGTGCACGACGACGTGATGGACGCCTCCGACACCGACGCGGCCTGCCCACCGCGCACCGGGCCGCCGCCGCCCGGCACCGGGCCGCCGGCCACGCGGGCGACCCGGACCGGTTCGGCGCCGCGGTGGCCGTGCTCATCGGCGACCTCTGCATGGTCTGGGCCGACCGGCTGCTGGCGCACGCCACCGTGCCGCCCAGCCGGCTGCTCGACGTCCGGCGCTGCTACGACCAGATGCGGATCGAGACCGTCGCCGGGCAGTACCTCGACGTGCTCGGTGAGAACGACGCGGCGAACTGGTCGGTGGACCGGGCGCTGCGGGTGGCCCGCTACAAGACGGCCAGCTACACCGTGCAGCAACCGCTGCTCTTCGGCGCCTGCCTGGCCGGCGTCGCCACCGACGCGCCGCTGATCGCCGCGTACGCCCGCTACGGCCTGGCCGTCGGCGAGGCGTTCCAGCTTCGCGACGACCTGCTCGGCGTCTACGGTGACCCGGCCACCACCGGCAAGCCGGCCGGCGACGACCTGCGCACCGGCAAGCCCACCGCGCTGCTCATGCTGGCCCGGCAACTCGCCGACCCGACCCAGCGCCGGGCGCTGGACCGGGCCGGCTCGGTCACCGGGGCCGGCGAGGTGGCCCGGCTGGCCGAGGTGGTCGCCGACACCGGGGCGGCCGTCCAGGTCGAGCGGATGATCTCCGACCGGGTGGCCGAGGCGCTGACCGCGCTGGACACGGCGTCGATCGACGAGACCGCCCGCACCGCGCTGACGGGCCTCGCCACCGCCGCCACCACGCGGCGGGCATGAGGGGCGACTTTGTGAAGGAGGTGGTCACGTGCGGACCGTGAACGGACGTACCGACCGGGTGGTGGTCGTGGGCGCGGGCCTGGGTGGGCTGGCGTGCGCGCTGCACCTGGCCGGAACCGGCCGGCAGGTGACCGTCCTGGAACGCGAGCCGGTGCCCGGCGGGCGGGCCGGCCGGCTCAGCGTCGACGGGTACGAGTTCGACACCGGCCCGACCGTGCTCACCATGCCCGGGCTGATCGCCGAGGCGCTGGGCGCGGTCGGCGAGGAGCTGTCCGACTGGCTCGACCTAACCCCGCTCGACCCGGCCTACCGGGCGTACTACCCGGACGGCTCGACGCTGGACGTCATCACCGACACCACCCGGATGGCGGCCGAGATCTCGCGGGTCTGCGGCGCCCGGGAGGCCGACGGCTACCTGCGTTTCGTCGACTACGCGCGCCGGCTGTGGGAGCTGGAACGGAAGGACTTCATCGAGCGCAACCTGGATGCGCCGACCGACCTGCTCACCGGCAACCTGCTGAAGCTGGTGGCCGGCGGGGCGTTCCGGCGACTCCAGACGAAGATCAACCAGTTCTTCCAGGACCCGCGTACCCAGCGGATCTTCTCCTTCCAGGCGATGTACGCCGGCCTGGCGCCGCACGACGCGCTGGCCATCTACGCGGTCATCGCGTACCTCGACTCGGTGGCCGGGGTGTGCTTCCCGCGCGGCGGCATCCACGCGGTCTCCCGGGGGATGGCCGGCGCGGCCGAGAAGCACGGCGTGCAAATCCGGTACGGCACCACGGTGAGCCGGGTGGAGACCGCCCACGGCCGGGCCACCGGCGTGCTGACCGTCGACGGCGAGTTCGTCCCGGCCGACGTGGTGGTGCTCAACCCGGACCTGCCGGTCGCCTACCGGGACCTGCTCCCCCCGACCCGGGCGCGGAAGCTCACCTACTCACCCTCCTGCGTGGTGCTGCACGTCGGTTCCAGGCAGGGCTACGCGAAGATCGCCCACCACAACATCCACTTCGGACGGTCCTGGCGGGGCACGTTCGACGAGGTGATCCGGCGGGGCGAGCTGATGACCGACCCGTCGCTGCTGGTGACGAACCCCAGCCGGACCGACCCGTCGGTCGCCCCGGCCGGCCGGCACACCTACTACGTGCTCGCCCCGGTGCCGAACCTCCACCGGGCGCCGTTCGACTGGCGCGGGGACCTCAGCCGCCGCTACGCCGACCAGCTCGTCGACACCCTCGAGGAGCGCGGCTACGTCGGCTTCGGCGACGGCGTCGAGGTGCTGCGCGCGATCACCCCCGCCGAGTGGGAGGAGCAGGGGATGGCCGCCGGCACGCCGTTCGCCGCCGCGCACAGCCTCTTCCAGACCGGCCCGTTCCGCCCGTCGAACCTGCACCGCACGCTGGACAACGTGGTCTTCGTCGGCTCCGGCACCCAGCCCGGCGTGGGCGTACCGATGGTTCTCATCTCCGGCAAGCTCGCCGCCTCCCGCATCACGGGCGACTCCCGGTGAGCGCGAGGAGCAGCGCGGAGCCGAGCCCCGCAGTCGTGGACGAAAGGCGGTGCCGGCCATGACCGCCCGTGAGGAACACCTGGTCGAGCTGGTCGACGACGCCGGGAGTCCGGTCGGCGAGACCACCGTCGCCGCCGCCCACCAGCCGCCCGGCCGGCTGCACCGCGCCTTCTCGGTGCTGCTCGTCGACCCCGCCGGCCGGGTGCTGCTCCAGCGCCGGGCCGCCGCCAAGACCCGGTTTCCGCTGCGCTGGGCCAACTCCTGCTGCGGCCACCCGCAGCCGGGCCAGTCGCTGGTCGAGGCCGCCAACCGCCGGCTCCGCGAGGAGCTGGGGGTCGAGCCGGTCGCCCTCACCGAGATCGGGGTGTACGTCTACTACGCCGAGGACCCGGCCACCGGCCGCGTCGAATTCGAGTACGACCACGTCCTGCGCGCCGACGTGCCGGCCGAGCTGCCCACCCTGCCCGACCCCGACGAGGTGGCCGAGCTGCGCTGGGTCGAACCGGCCGAGCTGGCGGCCGACCTCGACGTCGACCCCCGCGCGTACGCGCCCTGGCTGGGCGGGGTGGTGCACCGGCTGCGGCAGTCCGGGCACCCCGCGCCGGGCACCCCCGGCGCCGCCCCGATCCCGCCCGGCGTCCCGGCGGATGAGGCGTCGGAGCGGTCGGGTGGCCGATGAGGCGCTGAGCGCGGGGGCCGTCGCGCGTCGGCTGGGCGTCGCGGTCACCACGCTCCGCACCTGGCACCAGCGCTACGGTCTCGGCCCCAGCGAGCACGTACCGGGGCGCCACCGGCGCTACACGCCGGCCGATCTCGCCCGCCTGGAGATCATGCGACGGCTCACCGCCGAGGGGGTGGCCCCGGCCGAGGCGGCCCGCTGGGCCCGGCAGACGCCGGCGGGGAGCGTCCTCGACGTCGCCGGGCCGCGGGTCCGGCCGGGCGCCACCCGGGACGGCGGCGGGATGACCATCCCGGTCGGCCGGGCCGGGCCGGTCGCCCGGGGGCTGGCCCGGGCCGCCATGCGGCTGGACGCGGTCGCCATCGGCGAGACCATCGCGCACGCCCTCGCCACCGACGGAGTGGTCGCCACCTGGGACGGGGTGCTGCGCCCGGTCCTCGTCGGAATCGGTGACCGGCACGCCGCCACCGGCGGGCTGATCGAGGTGGAGCACCTGGTGTCCCGGTGCGTCTCGGAGGCGTTCGCGGCGGCGGCCCGGTCGCATCCGGTCACCGGCCCGGCCCGGATCCTGCTCTCCTGCGCCGACGAGGAGCAGCACAGCCTGCCGCTGGAGGCGCTGGCCGCAACCCTGGCCGAGGCCGGGGTGGGCTACCGGATGCTCGGTGCCCGGGTGCCGGTGGCGGCGCTGGTCGAGGCGGTCAACCGGACCGGGCCGGCCGCCGTCGTGGTGTGGTCGCACACCCGGGCCACCGCCGACCCCGACCAGCTCTCCGCCCTCCTCGCGGCACCCCGCCGGCCCCTGCTGGTGCTCGCCGCCGGCCCGGGCTGGCCGGCCGACGCACTGCCCGCCGGGGTGGTCCGCCCGGTCGACCTGACCGAGGCGCTCTCGCTGGCGCGGGCCGTACGCGACTCGTTGGATCAGTCGACAACGGACTGACCGCCCCTCCCGGTCCCGGGCCGCGTCCCGTACCGTCGGGGCGTCCGCGTACCCCGACCCCTCTTCGGGAGCGTCAATGCGTCCACGCTCCGCGCTGGCGTTCGGCCTCAGCCTGGTCCTGTTACTGGCCGGTTGCGCCGACCCCGCCCGCAACCCGTCCCAGGCCGGCGGCCCGCCGCCGTCGGCCGCCGCCACCCCGCCGGCGCCGAAGCCGACCGCCTCGCCGCGACCCACCCGCACCACCCCGCCGAAGCCCCGGCTGCGGCCGCTGCCCACCACGCTCCCCGCCGGTCTGCACCGCAGCAGCGGCGACCGGGGCGTGGCGCTGACCTTCGACGACGGGCCGGACCCGCGGTGGACGCCCCGGCTCCTCGACCAGTTGCGGGCCGCCCACGTCACCGCGACGTTCTGCCTGATCGGCAGCCGGGCGAAGCGCTACCCGGAGCTGGTTGCCCGGATCGCCCGGGAGGGGCACCAGCTCTGCAACCACAGCTGGCACCACGACATCAACCTCGGGCGGCGACCGGTGGCGGAGATCCGAGCCGACCTGGTCCGCACCGACAAGGCGATCCGGGCGGCCGTGCCGAACGCCAAGATCCCGTACTACCGGCAGCCCGGGGGCCGGTGGACCCCGGAGGTGGTGGCGGTGGCCCGCCAGCTCGGGATGCGCTCGCTGCACTGGAGCGTCGACCCACAGGACTGGGACCACCCCACCGCGAAGACGATCGCGAAACGGGTGGCGTCCGCGGTGCGCCCCGGCGCGATCGTGCTGATGCACGACGGAGGCGGCGACCGGCGGCCCACGCTGGCCGCCTGCCAGCACCTGATCCCCGACCTGAACCGCCGGTACGGGATCTCCCGGCTCCGCTGACACCGCCCCTGAACTGCGGTTTTACCCGCCGGTGTGCCCCCTGCCATACCGGTTTGGTCCACCGCCCGGCCATCACGTATGCTTTCCAAGCCTCCGGCGGGGCCGGATGGGAGCAAGTCCGCTTGAAGTTGCGAGTGTGCAATGATGGCGGGGCCGCCCTCATCGTCTAGCGGCCCAGGACGCCGCCCTTTCAAGGCGGTAGCACGGGTTCGAATCCCGTTGGGGGCACGGTCCGGCTTCGGCCGGATGCAACAGAGCTAGGTCCTGTGGAGCAGTTGGAGTGCTCGCCGCCCTGTCAAGGCGGAGGTCGCGGGTTCAAGTCCCGTCAGGACCGCAAGCGCTGACGCCGCGCGAATGCTGCGCGGCGTTCTGCGTATCGGAGCGTGTGACCCTTCCGGCGGACAACCCGCCTGCCGGGTAGCATGAGCCGAGCAGCACGGCCAGGTAGCTCAGTTGGTACGAGCGTCCGACTGAAAATCGGAAGGTCGGCGGTTCGACCCCGCCCCTGGCCACATAGCCTTTCGCCGGGCTACAGGAGCGCCGATCAGCGGAAACGCCGGTCGGCGCTCTGCTTTTGCCCCCGTACATCCCGGCTGTCCGGTCTGCCCGTTGTCGACACCGCCGGTGCGGCTGGTCAATTTCGGTTGCCGGACCTGCCTGAGGTGGGGTTACCTGCGGCCATGCCGCCGGACCCCGCCGATCGTGTCGACTCGTACTTCGTCTGCGCCACCCCGCGCACCGGCAGTTCACTACTGCTCGGGTTGCTGGAGTCCACCGGTGTCGCCGGCCGTCCCCAGGCGCACTTCCGCGCGCCGGACGAGTTGCGGTGGGCCGACCGGTGGCAGCTTCCCCGCACCGCCGAGGGTGGCTTCGACTACGCGGACTACGTGCGAGCCGCGCTCGCCGCCGGCCGGACCGAGAACGGCGTGTTCGGCGCGAAGCTCATGTGGGGCACGCTGGACGAGGTAGTCGAGAAGCTCGGCGCGA
Organism: Micromonospora sp. ATA51; assembly: GCF_016802855.1. Taxonomy (NCBI): domain Bacteria; kingdom Bacillati; phylum Actinomycetota; class Actinomycetes; order Micromonosporales; family Micromonosporaceae; genus Micromonospora; species Micromonospora sp. ATA51. The sequence continues at coordinate 9,346 of NZ_JAEVHJ010000036.1, forward strand.
GCCACCCCGACCTTGCCGGCAACGAGGTCGCGCTGCTGAACCGGGCGTTCGGCCGCACCCGCTTCGTGCTGTTGCGCCGGGACGACGTACTGGCCCAGGCGGTGTCCTGGCTGCGCGCCGAGCAGACCGACAGCTGGTTCATCGGCGGCAACGGAGAGATCGGCGGCAACGCCGGCAACGGGCGGGCACCCCGCTTCGACGCGGACGGGATCAGACACCTCATCGAGATGATCACGGAGCACAACGCGGCCTGGGAGGCGTGGTTCGCCTCGTGGGGGATCCGGCCGCACGTCGTGTGCTACGAGGAACTCGACGCGGACATGGTCGACACCACGCGCCGCATCCTCGACTTCCTCGGGCTCGACGCGCCGGCGGGATGCACCATCGCGCCCCGACACCAGCGCCAGAGCGACGAGCTCAACCGGCAGTGGACCGAGCGGTACCGCGCAGCGGTCGCCGACTTCTGATCGTCTCGGTCGGGTCTGGCCCGCACCACGCGGTGAGGGATCGGTCGCTGGTCCCGGCCCTGGTCCAGCGCACAGGGCGCTCGCTAACGCTTCGGACGTTGCTGCCGGTGCTGGCCCATGCCGCCCTGGATCGCCTCCCAGACGCTCCGGCCGGCCTGGCGCAGCGTCTCACCCGCCTGACCGGCCACCTGGGCCGCTCCGGAGGCTCCCGGCGGGCCGGCGCCGCCGTCCGCCCCTCAGGCGCTCGCCCTCGGCGTCCTCCGGCCGTTCCCCGGTTTCCGCCCCACCGTTACCCGGCGACGGCTTCCCGGGCCCGGCACCCGGCTCCCCGGTCTCCGCCCCACCCGCGGTCGAACCCGCCGACGGCTGCTGTCCTCCACCGCCACCACCGGACGGCACCCCGGCCTGACCGCCACCCGGCCCGCCCTGGCCGCCGGCGGACGGCCCGCTCGGTGGCTGCGGCGACCGGGCGCCGGACGGTGGCGTCGGCACGCCGGGCGCGGCTCGGCGGCGCGCTCCCGCAGGGACCTGTCCGCCACCGCACCGACCGCACCGACCTGCTGCCCCACCTGGCCGAGCAGCGGACTCGCGGCCCCGGCGAGCTGCTGGGCGGACCGGTTGACGTCGTCGATGCTGGTCTCCGCCGTCCGGGCCAGCGCCTCGATGATCTGAGGATTGCGGTCGATCGTGGTCAGCGCCCGGTCCAGGATCGTCAGCAGCTTCTCCAGCCGGACCTTGAGCAGCGCCTCGGCGTGCACGCCGGTGATGTCCAGTTCCACGCCTTCCAGGTGCACCCGGACCCCGGCATCGAGCTGGAGCAGGTTGGCCAGCCGGGCGCGCAGCGACAGGTCGGCGTCGAGCCCGTCGACCGCCAGCCGGATCGAGTCGACCGACACCTCCGGCACGTCGAGCAGGACGTCGGGCTCGGTCGACCCGATCTGCTGGTGGGCCAGCCGCTCGCTGGTCGGGTCCGGTTCCCGTTCGCTCGCTCCGCTCTCGCTCATCTCTCCGCTCCCAGCTGGCCCGATGCGCCGGGCCGGATCAGCCGCGGTTACCCGCTTTCCGGGCGGCCACCCGTGTCGGCGGCGGGCCGGACGTACGCGGGAAACGGCCCGGACCCGCCGGCCCGGAGAGCGATCTCCCGCTGTCCGGAAGCGGGCACTCCGGGAAGCTGCACAGCGGGGCATCAGCCGGTATGGTCCGGGCCTATGGGACAGGACATGGCTGATCCGGATGAGGTCCGTCAGGATGTCGACCGGTTCTCGTTACGCAGCAGCCTCCTGGCCCCAGCCACCGCAGACCGGGCGTTCGCGGTGTTCACCGGGGCGCTGACCGACTGGTGGGTACGCGAGTACACCTGGTCCGGCCCGGAAGCGCTGGCCGAGCTGGGAATCGAGCCACGCGCCGGCGGCATGCTCTACGAGATCGGCCCGTACGGCTTCCGGGGCGACTGGGGCCGGGTGCTCACCTGGGACCCGCCCCGGCGGCTGGTCTTCACCTGGCAGCTCGGCCCCGACCGGGTGCCGGTGCCCGATCCGGCGCGGGCGAGCGAGGTCGAGGTCCTCTTCGTTCCCGAGGGCGACGGGCGGACCCGGGTGGAGGTCGAGCACCGGCACTTCGACCGGCACGGCGAGGCGGCCGAGGGCTACCGCAAGGCGCTGACGGCCGGCTGGCACGAGCTGCTCTGCCGCTACCTGGCCACGGTGGCGCGGACCGGCACCTGACCCGCCCGACGCGGAACTTCACCCCGTCCCGGACCACGCCTCTCCCGTGCGGGGCAGTGCCCGGTGCGCTCCGGCGTACGGTCACCAGCCGATGCCCTGTGCCGACGCCGGGCCGGTCATCACCCCGGTGCCGCCCAGGTCGGCCCGGCGACCCGCCTCGACGCCGGAGCCGAAGCCGGTGCCGGCCAGCCGGCGGGGTGCCGCGGTCCGCAGCCGTGGGTAGACCTCGGCGAGTCGGTGCCGTACCCGGTCGGAGCGGTCCGCCAGCACCAGCGCCATGGAGGGTGCGCCGGACCCGGCGACCGCGCCGGCCTCGGCGGCCCGCAGCCGGTCGCCGACCACGTGGGCGAAGCCGGCCAGCCAGGTCCGGCGGAAGGCGGCCGGGTGCTCACCGGCCGGTACGACCGCGCCGGCCAGCCCATGCGCGGCCTGCACCAGCAGCGAGGTGAAGAGCAGCTCGACCCGTTCCAGGTCGCTGGCGAAGCCGAACAGGTGCATGGCGAAGCCGCTGCCCTGCCGGCGGCGTACGCACCGGCAGCGCAGCGGGTCGGCGACCGCGGCGAGCAGCCCGGCCTTGTCCCGCGCGTACGGGGCGACCACGTCGACCACCCGGTCGCCGACCGGGTCGGTGGCCGGGTCTCTCGCGGCCAGCAGCGCCCGGTCCACCCCGTAGCGGGCGATCAGCTCGGTGGCCTTGGCGGTGAAGGCCGCCGACTCGGCGGGCGTGCAGGCCGGGTCCTCCGCCTGGGCGAGCAGCTTGCGGACCTTGCTGAGCATCGCCTCGGACATGCCACCACAGGTACCACAGCGGTAGGACACGGACCGGCGGCTGGGGCGGCGCGTGCTGATCCCGCGGCGCCCGTCCCCCCGGCCGGGGGCCGCGAGGTCAGCCGGCCCGGCTGCGCAGCGTCGCCACAGTCGAGCCGGCGAGGGTGAGCAGGCAGTCCGGCAGCAGCCCGTCGGCCATCGCCGCGCCGAAGAGCGCCTCGCCGGTGTCGGCGTCGTGGTTGGCGTACGCGCTGACGAAGCGGGCCACCCAGCGGGTGTCGTAGTCGGCCTGGTCGATGCCGGGGAAGTCGAGTGCGCAGGCCCCGGGGGTGACGTCGCCGACCATGGTGCCGGCCAGGCACCAGGCCACCCCGTACGCCCCGGCCAACCCGGCCCGGTCGACCACCGCGTCGAAGGCGCCCACCACCGCGTCGCCGTCCCCGGCCAGCGCCGAGCGGAGCACGGCGGTCGCGTCGTCCAGCGTCTGCTGTGCTTCGTCGGTCACGTGCGGCACAGTAGGACGGCCGGTCAAGCGGTGACCAGGGCACAGTCCGATGGTCACGCTCCGTACCGGGCTGGGTCGGCCTCCCGACCGGACCGCCCTCCACGGTCCCACCGTCCCCGCCGGCACGCTAATGTGCCTGCGGACCGTTGGCGGAGGAAGGACGACCATGCTCGTATCACGCGGTTCGCGCGCGGCCGTGATCACGGCCTGTGCGGGGCTACTGCTCGCCACCAGCGCCTGCGGCAGCGACAAGACCGATGGGGGTGCCACCACCACCCAGGTGCGCCTCTACGGCACCGACGGAAACATGCTCAACTCGTACGCGACGGAACTGAAGGACCGCGCCGAGCTGGTGAACGGGATGAAGGGCACCACCCCGCTGACCCCGCTCCCGGAGAACTTCAAGGAACGGCTACTCACCGTCAACCCGAAGCTCAGCGACTACCTCTACTCCGCGGAGACGTACGACGCGGTGGTGATCAGTGCGCTCGCCGCTCAGCTCGCCGGCAGCACCGACCCGGCCGTGATCGCGAAGCAGATCGTCGGGGTGACCACCAACGGCGAGCGCTGCGATGCCCCGGCGGCCTGCCTGGAACTGGCCCGCGAGGGGCGGGACATCGAGTACCGGGGGGTGTCGCTCACCCGGGCCGGGTTCACCGACGCCGGCGAGCCGGCCACGGCCAGCTACGCCACCCTGCACTTCGACGACCAGAAGATCGACGACGGCAAGACCGAGTTCGTCGGCGCGGGCAACGAGTCGGGGGCGAGCAGCAAGGCGCCGCCCCGGGCGAAGAAGCAGCGCGGTGGCAAGTCGGACAAGAGTGACGGCTCCCCGCTGGTCCTCGGCGGGCTGCTGCCGCAGACCGGTGACCTGGCGCTGGCCTACCCGCCGATGGCGGCCGGCGCGGCGCTGGCCATGAAGGACGTCAACGCGGGCGGCGGGGTGCTCGGCGAGCCGGTGGTCTGGATCGACGGCGACGACGGCACCAACCCGGCGGTCGCCAAGGCAACCGTGGCCTCGCACATCAGCAAGGGCGTGCACGTGCTCATCGGTGCGGGCGCCTCGGGCATCTCCCGCGCGTCCTGCCGGACGTGGTCGCCGCCGGCCGGGTGCTCTTCTCCCCGTCGAACACCGACGCCGGGCTGACCACCGTGGACGACAAGGGTCTGTACTTCCGTACCGCGCCGCCGGACAGCCTCCAGGGCCGCGCCCTGGCCGACGTGATACTGCGCGACGGGCCGCACAAGATCGTCATCGTGGCGCGGAAGGACTCCTACGGCGAGGGCCTCCAGGAGAACGTGCGGGTGGAACTGGAGCGGGCCGGCATGGGCGCCGACCGGGTCAAGCTGCTGACCTACGTGCCGCCGGCCGACGCGAAGGCGCCGCCGGTGGACTTCAGCACCGGGGCCACGGAGATCAAGGACTACGGCGCGGACGCCGTACTGATCATCGGCTTCGGCGAGTCGGCGCACGTGGTGACCGCGCTGGCCGACGCCGGGGTGCAGATCCGGCACTGACCGACGACGAAGGCCGCACCGGACCGGTGCGGCCTTCGTCGCGTCCGGGGCGGGTCAGCGGGAGCGCCGCCGCTCCAGGAACTCGGTCATCCGCCGGTGCTTCTCCTCGTCTTCGAAGAGCACCGCCTGGCTGACCAGGTCGAGCTGCGGATGGGCGGCGGGTGGCGCGTCCACGGCCAGCTTGGTCAGTCGCAGCGCCAGCGGCGAACCCTTGGCGATCTCGTCGAGCAGCCCGTGCGCGGTGGGCAGCAGTTCGGCGGGCTCGGCCACCACCCGGTTGACCAACCCGATCCGCAGCGCCTCGTCGGCGTCGACCCGGCGGCCGGTGAAGAGCAGTTCCTTGGCCCGGGCCTCGCCGATCAGCGCCGGGAGGCGGTGCGTCGCGCCCGCGCCGGCCAGGATGCCCAACCGCACCTCGGGCTGGCCGAAGACCGCCCGGGCCGTGCACACCCGCAGGTCGCAGGCGTACGCCAGCTCGGCGCCGCCGCCCAGCGCCGGACCGTCCACGGCCGCCACGGTCGGCATGGGCAGTGCCCGGATCCGGGCGAAGGCGGCCGAGTTGATGGCGGCGAGGGCGTCGACCCGGCCCCGCTCGCGGAGCTGGCCGATGTCCGCCCCACCGGCGAAGATGCCGTCGGCCCCGCCGGTGAGCAGCAGCAGCCGGGGCCGGGCCTCCAGCTCGGCGCAGACCGCGTGCAGCTCGCCGATCAGGTCGGCGTCGATGGCGTTGCGCTTCTCCGGCCGGTCCAGCGTCACCACCAGCCGGTCCGGCAGTTCCTCGATCCGCAGTCCGCTCACTTCTTCGCGCCGCCTTCCCAGGTGTAGAAGCCCTGGCCGGACTTCTTGCCCAGCCTGCCGGCGGCCACCATCTCCACGAGCAGCGGCGGCGGCGCGAAACGGTCCCCGTACGCGGCCTGGAGCGTGCGGGCGATGTCGAGCCGGACGTCCAGCCCGACCAGGTCGGTCAGCTCCAGCGGGCCCACCGGATGCCGGTAGCCGAGCACCATCGCCTTGTCGATGTCGGCGGGGCCGGCCACCCCGTCGGCGACCATCCGGATGGCCTCCAGCCCGAGGGTGACCCCGAGCCGCGACGTGGCGAAGCCCGGCATGTCGCGTACGACGACGGGGTCCTTGCCCAACCGGCCGGCGAGCGCGACGGCCGCGTCGGTGGCCTCCGGCGCGGTGGCCGGGCCGACCACGATCTCCAGCAGCGTCATCGCCCAGACCGGGTTGAAGAAGTGCAGGCCGAGGAACGCCGCCGGCCGGTCCAGGCCGGTGGCCAGGTCGGCGATCGGGATGCTGGAGGTGTTGCTGCCCAGCAGGGCGGGGCGCCGGGCGGCGGCCTCGCGGAGCACCGCCCGCTTCAGGTCGAGCCGCTCCGGGACCGCCTCCACGATCACCTCGGGGCCTTCGGCGACCTCGCCCAGCCCGGCCCGCAGGGTCAGCCGCGCCCGGTTCGCCGCCGCCTCGTCGGCGGTCAGCTTGCCGCGCTGTACTCCGCGTTCCCACAGCTCGTCGAGGCGTCGCACGGCGGCGGCGGCGCGTGCCGGATCCACCTCGACCAGCTCGACCGGGAAGCCCGCGCCGGCCGCCACGTAGGCGATGCCGAGCCCCATCGTGCCGGCCCCGACGACCACAAAACGACCACTCATGACGTCCCCTCGCCGCGGGCGGTGACGAGCGGGGTCTCCGCCACGCCCGGCCGCTCGCTCCGCTCGTTCATGGGTGCGACCCTAGGCGGCACCGGTTCGTCGGGGACGTGTGGGGGCGCGCCGGATCGGGTACAGACGGCCGTCAACCGAGGGAAGGACCAGCCGACATGAGCCAGGCACCGGAGAACGCCGCCACCACCGGCACCGCCGAGGACACCGGGACGGTGGAGACCCGCGGCGAGGAGCGGGTGGACCTGCTGCGCGCGGACACCAACAACGACGGGAAGACCGACGTGTGGGTGGTGGACACCGACGGCGACGGCAAGGCTGACCTGTTCCAGTTCGACACCGACGGTGACGGCAGGGTGGACATCACCATGGTCGACATCGACGAGGACGGCACCCCGGACGAGGTGGTCGACGGCGACGGCGGGCTCCCGCCGGAGGAGCACTCCCCGACCGTCCAGGTCTGAGCCACCGACGCCGCCCCCGGGTACGCCCGGGGGCCTCGTCACGCCCCGGCCAGTTCCAGGGTCGCCAGGTAGTAGGGCCGGTCGGCGTCGTCCACGTCGACCAGTCGCCACGGTGAGCCGTGGACCAACTCGGCCAGCTCGTCGACCGAGCACACCAGATAGTCGAACCACTCGGTGCCCAGTTGCCGGTAGCGCAGCCGCAGCCGTAGCTGCCCGCCGAGCCGGCCGCGCCGCCGGTTGAGCTCGTGGTAGCCGGTGTGCACCGGGTCCCTGGTGCCGTACGGGTCGGTGCCGTGCGCGATGATCCGCGCGCCGGGCCGGGCCAGCGCGGCGAGCGCGGCGAGGAACCCGGGCGCCCGCTCCCGGCCCTCGATCAGGCCGAGGTTGTTGCCGAGCAGCAGGAAGGTGTCGTACCGACGGCCGTCCGCGACGTGCTCGTCCACGGTGCCGAGCACCAGGTCCCGTACGCCCCGGTGCCGGCACACCCGCAGCGCCCCCGCCGAGGTGTCCAGCCCGGTGACCGGCGTCCCCCGCTCCTGGAGGTGCAGCGCGATCCGGCCGCCGCCGACGCCGATGTCGAGGGTCCGGCCGCGAACCCGGTCCACCGCCCGGTGGTCGTGCGGCGGCCACGCCTGCGGCGGGTCCAGGTAGTGCGCGGCGGGCGCGCCGTTGACCAGCCCGTCGTCCCGCTCGATGATCTCGATGACCGGCCGGGGCAGGCGTCCACCGGCCAGCGGTCGGGGGCCGACGCCGGTGGCGACCGCGTACGCGTCGCGGATCATCTCGCCGAACACGTCGCCGATGGTCGGTTCCCCCGTCACGGCGCTCACGCTATCCGGGCCGGGATCGGTTGTCGCGGCCGTATCCTGGCCACGTGACCGACCTGGACCGTCTCGCGGCGGAGAAGTACATCCTGTTGACCACCTTCCGCAAGGACGGCCGGGCGGTGCCGACCCCGGTCTGGGCGGTCCGGGACGGCGACGCGCTGGCGGTCTGGACCGTGTCGGACTCCGGCAAGGTGAAGCGGATCCGGCGCGACGGTCGGGTGACGGTGGCCCCGTGCGACGTGCGCGGCAAGCCGCACGGCGGGGCGGTGCCCGGGCACGCGACGATCTCCGACCTCGCCGGCACCCGCCGGGTACGCGACCTGCTGAAGCAGAAGTACCGCCTGCTCGGCCGGCTCAGCCTGCTCGGGAGCCGGCTGCGCCGGGGCGAGCGGGGTACGGTCGGGCTGCGGATCACCCTGGACGAGTGACCCCCGGACGCGATTCAGGGGCGGCGGACCGTCGCTGTCGCGTACGTCCGGCCGCCCCTGAATCGGAACGCCTGATGAAACGTCCGGGTCGTCAGTCGCCCTGACGCTGCTGCGGGATCTGGCCCTGCAGCAGAGCCCTGACCTCCGACTCGCGGTAGCGGCGGTGGCCGCCCAGGGTCCGGATGGCGCTGAGCTTGCCAGCCTTGGCCCACCGGGTCACCGTCTTCGGGTCGACACGGAACATCGACGCCACCTCGGCCGGCGTGAGTAGCGGCTCTGGTTCGTGCGTTCGCGATGCCATCGGGTCACTCCTCCACGTGTATAGACATCGGCCGGGGTCCCGCCGGCCGACGCGTCTCCCATGGTCCGGCTAGTCCCCGATGTCCGACATGGGCCGAACGGCTGAAGGTCCCTAGACGGACGGATGAACCATGCCCGATTTTTACTACTTTTACACCGCAGAAAGTACCTTATTCGGACTCATGATCACGGTTCGTGATGCGCCAACTACGAGGCACTCTCAAGTTGAGAGCGCTTTCTGGGCGATTTGCGGTTAGTTGCACCGCTCCAGCAGCTGCACCGCGCGCCACCGGGCGACCAGCTTGTCGTACGCCGCCGAGGCCTCCTCCGCCTCGCCCCGGGACAGCCCGGCCAGGCCGTTCGCCACCAGCTCGGTGGAGTCGTCGGCCGTCAGCATCTCGTCCGGCAGCAGCTGCACCAGGCCGCCGTAGTCCAGCTCCACCACCGAGCGCGGGTGGAACTCCTCCAACCACCGGGCGGCCTCCTCGACCGCCTCGGTGATCGGCGCCTCGCCGACCGACTTGCGCAGCACCGACAGCGCCCGCGACGACCGGCGGCGGGCCTTGGAGATCTCGGTCCGGTAGCGCAGCGCCCGGCGGCCCGGGTCGGTCACCAGATGGCGCTCCGCCGGCTCGAAGAGCACGAACCAGCGCAGCGGCACCCCCCAGGTGGCGATCTGCTCGTGCACCCGGGGCACCCCGTGCTCCAGCACCCGAGCCCCGCTGCGCCAGTCCTCCACCACCGCCTTGGCCTGCCCGGCCAGGATCGGCGGGACGAACGCGTCGGCCAGCACCGACGGCACCCCGTCCCGGGCGCTCAGCGCCGCCTCGGCCACCCGGATCCGCAGGTTCCACGGGCAGACCAGCAGGCTGTCGTCCGTCTCCAGGACGTACGCCTCGTCCGGCAGGTCGGGCAGCCGGGTCCAGCCCGCGCCGAGCGCCTCGATCACCGCCGTCCGCTGCCGGACCGGCCCCTCCAACGGGGCCACCGCACGACCCTCGTTGACGTACCGGCGCCAGAACGACTGGCGGTCCCGGTCGAAAGCGGTCAGCGGCTCGTACACGCGCAGATAAGAAGCGAAGAGCGACGGCACGCCGCGATCCTCCCACGAGACGGAACCCGCACGCCGTCAGCGTGACGCGGACACGTGACGCGGGCGACGGTACGGCTTCGGCCGATATTAGGCTCAGCAGCACCGGCAGCATCCCGCCGGCGTGCCAGCAGGGTCCGCGCCCCACAAGGGCGCCCACCGTCACAGGAGTCAGCCATGGGCGTATTCGCCAGCACCGAAGACCCGGGATCGACCGGTCACGAACAGGTCGTGTTCTGCCAGGACAAGCAGTCCGGCCTGAAGGCGATCATCGGGATCTACTCCACCGCGCTGGGCCCCGCGCTCGGCGGCACCCGGTTCTACCCGTACGCCAGCGAGGACGACGCCCTCGCCGACGTGCTCGACCTGTCCCGCGGGATGGCCTACAAGAACGCCCTGGCCGGGCTGGACCTCGGTGGCGGCAAGGCGGTCATCTGGGGTGACCCGGAGCAGATCAAGAGCGAGGCGCTGCTGCGCGCGTACGGCCGCTTCGTGGAGTCGCTGGCCGGGCGCTACTACACCGCCTGCGACGTCGGCACCTACGTCGCCGACATGGACGTGATCGCCCGGGAGACGAGCTACGTCACCGGCCGCAGCGTCGAGTACGGCGGCGCGGGCGACTCCTCGATCCTCACCGCCTGGGGCGTCTTCCACGGCATGCGGGCCGCCGCCGAGCACGTCTGGGGCACCCCCTCGCTCGCCGGCCGGCGGGTCGGCGTCGCCGGCCTGGGCAAGGTCGGCAAGTACCTCACCGGGCACCTGCTGGACGACGGCGCCGAGGTGGTGGCGACCGACGTCAACCCGAAGGCGCTGAAGTGGGTGCGCGCCACCCACCCGCAGGTCGCGCTGGTCGACGACGCCGCCGCGCTGGTCGCCGCCGACATCGACGTGTACGCCCCGTGCGCGCTGGGCGGCGCCCTCAACGACGACACCGTGCCGGCGCTGCGGGCGAAGGTGGTCGCCGGTGCGGCGAACAACCAGCTCGCCCACCCGGGCATCGAGAAGCTCCTCGCCGACCGGGGCGTCCTCTACGCCCCCGACTACGTGGTGAACGCCGGCGGCGTGATCCAGGTCGCCGACGAGATCGAGGGCTTCAACTTCGACCGGGCCAAGCTGCGGGCCACCCGGATCTACGACACCACCCGGGAGATCCTCCGGCTCGCCGACGACGAGGGCGTCCCGCCGGCGGTCGCCGCGGACCGGCTCGCCGAGCGGCGGATGGCGGAGGTCGGCCGGCTCCGCACGATCCACCTGCGTTGAATGTCACTCCGGGGGCGGGCCGTCCGTCCGCCCCCGGTCCAGCGCTCGGACGGCGGCGGCGTTAAGCTGGGAATTGGGGGGCTTCGTACCGGTTTGACCGCTGTCACGGGCGGTCCCGCAGTTCGGTCCTTACCGGGTACAATTTGTCACGGCCGGATCACTGCGACGCGCAGGGACGGTCGACGGTAACCCGAGGTGCCGAACGGTGGCATCCCCATGTACCGTAAGAGCCACGAGAGATGCCTGACGTCATCGGGGCCCGCCTTCGGGCTGCCCCGCATTCTGTGCGAGGGGGTCGAGCCATGGGGCGCGGCCGTGCTAAGGCCAAGCAGACGAAGGTGGCCCGGGAGTTGAAGTACCACTCCCCGAACACCGACCTCACCGCCTTGCAGCGCGAGTTGGCGGGTGCTGGTAAGTCTGAGCACAACTTCGACGACGACTACAAAGAGTATGTCGACGACGATGATGAGGATCACGCGGACGAGGACCCGGACACCTGGGTCCGTCCGACCCGCTGACCTCCGGACGCAGCTGAGCACGCGGTAACTCCCCGCGTGCTCACGCATGTGCCCATCCGAAGCGGCGCCACCGATGATCAGGGACCACGCGGGCCGGAGACGACTCCGGTCGACCAGCGGGTCCCTGATCTCGGACGCGTACCGTCAGCGGGGCCGGTTGTTCCAGTTGTAGAACGTCGGGATGTTCTCGAAGTGGTTCCACGCGCAGACCGCGCTGGCGCCATCGCCGCCCGCCACCTCAGCCCGCAGCCGACGCGCGGTTTCGGCCTCGTGGAGCAGTGCGGTCAGCCCCGGGGCGGCCTCCCGCACCCGGTCGCCGACCGGATCCGGGTCGGCTCCCCCGACGCCCTCAGGCTGCCGGCGACTCGTGGTCTCTGGCATGCTCCAACACTCCCTCCAGTAGGCGGATCTTGCTGTTGCGGCAGTGCTCGGTCTCCGTACCGTCAAAACGCCCCAGCTCGAAGTAGCGGTTGGCGGCGTGGCCACCCCCGCAGAACCCGAAGTAGGGGCAGGACGACCGGCACGCCTCCACCCCGGCGAGGAACTCGCCCACCCAGGGCGTCCGGCCGGCGTCGGCCAGGATCTCGACCAACGGGGTGGCCAGCACGTTGCCGCTGGTGAAGTCGCCGTACCGGGGATCGGTGAAGCCGGCCAGCTCCGGCGAGAGCACCACCACCGAGCCGTCGTGGGCGACGGTCGGGATCGGGTCCAGGCTCCGGGGCAGCAGCTGGTCCGCCGTGCCGGCCAGGACCGCCCCGGCGTACCGCAGCGACCACTCCACCTCGCGCAGGTGGATCCGTGGATCCCGGCGCCAGGCGGCGACCAGCTCCGCCCAGAACGCGGTGACCGCGCCGGCGTCCCGGGCGTTCGTCCGCGTGTTGACCCCCTCGGTCTCCTCGATGTTGACGCCCAGCACGTCACAGCCGAGGTCGAGGAAGTAGTCGTACAGCTCGGTGGCCAGCCCCGGGTCGGGCCGGGAGACCACCGCGAGCGCCGAGAAGGGCAGCCCGTGCCGGCGCAGCGCCGCCACCCCGGCCACGATCCTGTCGTACGCCGGCCGGCCGCCCCGGGTGACCCGCTCGGCGTTGCGCTCCCGCGGCCCGTCCACGCTGACGCTCACCCGGATGCCGTGCTCGGCGAAGAACGCGCACCAGGCGTCGTCGATCAGCGTGGCGTTGGTCTGGACGTGGTGCTCCACCTCCGGGCCGAACGGCGCCAGCAGCGCCGCCAGGTGCTCCCGGCCGGCCGCGAGCGGCTCCCCGCCATGCCAGACGACGGAGAAGCGATCCGCGGCCGCCCACGGGTTGACCGACGCCGCCACCGCCTCGGCGACGGCCACCGGCATCCGCTGGTCCGCCGCCCGCATCGGCAGGTAGCAGTAGGCGCAGTCGAGGTTGCAGAGAGTGGTCGGCTGCATCACGACGTACGACGGCACGGCAGCGATGCCGCGCATGCCGGTGCTCCCCCGTGTAGCCATCAACCCTCCTCCGCCCCGCCTGAGGTGCCCTTCAGGCTAGGCGGCGGTGGCCACTCGGGTGAACCCCCGATCAGGTGGCCGGATGATCACCGCAGCGTGATCAGCCCCGGGTGTGCTGCCCGATCATCTGCACGTTGCCCGAGCCCTCGATGATCTCGCCGGCCTGCCAGGCGTCCACGCCCCGGCCGGTCAGGGTGGCCAGCGCGCGGTCGGCGTCCTCCGCCGAGACGATCGCGAACATGCCGACGCCCATGTTGAACGTCGCCTCCATCTCCGGGTCCTCGATCCGGCCCTTGGACTGGATCAGATCGAAGATCGGCTGCGGCTTCCAGGTGGAGCGGTTCACCACCGCGTCGACGTGCTCCGGCAGGACGCGGACCAGGTTGCCCGGAATGCCGCCGCCGGTGACGTGCGCGAGCACCCGCACCTCGGCCTCGGCGATCAGCTTGAGGCAGTCCTGCGCGTAGATCTTGGTCGGGGTGAGCAGTTCCTCGCCGAGGGTCCGCTGCCGGCCGAAGTCGTCGATCACCACGTCCAGCCGCATCCGGCCGGCGCCGAGCAGCACGTGCCGGACCAGGGAGTAGCCGTTGGAGTGCAGACCCGAGGAGCGCATCGCGATCACCACGTCGCCCACCTCGACCCGCTCCGAGCTGAGGATCTCGCTCTCCTCGACCACACCGACGCCGGTGGCGGAGATGTCGTACTCGTCGGGGCGCAGCACGCCCGGGTGCTCGGCGGTCTCCCCGCCGAGCAGCGCGCAGCCCGCGTACCGGCAGCCGTCGGCGATACCGGCGCCGATCTCGGCGACCTTGTCCGGCACGACCTCGCCGGTGGCGATGTAGTCGAGCAGGAACAGCGGCTCGGCGCCGCAGGCCACCAGGTCGTCGACGACCATCGCGACCAGGTCGATGCCGACCGTGTCGTGGATGTCGAGCTGCTGGGCGATGACCAGCTTGGTGCCGACCCCGTCCGTGGAGGAGGCCAGGATCGGGTTCTTGTACTTCTTCGTGTCCAGCCGGAACAGGCCGGCGAAGCCGCCCAGGTCGCCCATGACCTCCGGGCGACGGGTCTGCTTGACCTTGGACTTCAGCAGCTCGACCGCACGGTCGCCCGCCTCGATCGACACCCCGGCGTCCGCGTACGAGACCGAGCGTTTGCGCGCGGTGCGGCCGGTGCCGGCCGTCCAGGGCTGGCGGTCGCCGCCGGCGCCCGTCGGGCTGCTTCCTGCGCCGCTGCGCTCGGACACGTGGGTCACGGTTCTCCCCTTTGTGGTTCTCGCGGACCCGGCCTTGGAGTGTCGGTCCCGCGTCGGGTGGTGCTATGGGCGGTGGGTGGCGACCGACGGTCTCAGGTCGGGGCGCGGCGCCAGACGCGCCGAGCTGAAGTTGTCGTCGCGCCCGAAGTGGCGACGAGCGCGGCGGTGGCGTCGGACGCCTCGGAGGCGACCCGGCGGCCGACCCCTTCGAGCACGTGCTTGCCGATCAGGTTCCCGGCGGGCAGCTCGATCGGGTACTCCCCGTCGAAGCACGCCCGGCAGAGCCGGGTCTTCGGCTGCTCGGTCGCGGCGATGAGGCCGGGGAGCGAGACGTAGCCCAGCGTGTCGGCACCGATCGAACGCCGGATGCCCTCGTTGTCCAGGCCGTTGGCCAGCAACTCGGCGCGGGTGGCGAAGTCGATGCCGTAGAAGCACGGCCAGTTGACCGGCGGCGAGGAGATCCGGACGTGCACCTCCAGCGCACCGGCCTCACGCAGCATCCGGACGATGGCCCGCTGGGTGTTGCCGCGGACGATCGAGTCGTCCACCACCACCAGGCGCTTGCCCCGGACGTTCTCCCGCAGCGGGTTCAACTTGAGCCGGATGCCGAGCTGGCGCAGCGTCTGCGACGGCTGGATGAAGGTGCGCCCGACGTACGGGTTCTTCATCAGGCCGGCGCCGTAGGTGATGCCCGACTCCTCGGCGTACCCGATCGCGGCCGGCGTGCCGGACTCCGGCACCGGGATCACCAGGTCGGCCTCGACCGGGTGCTCCTTGGCCAGCTGGCGGCCGATCTGCACCCGCGCGGCGTGCACGTTGCGGCCGGCGATGGTGGCGTCCGGGCGGGCGATGTAGACGTACTCGAAGAGGCAGCCCTTGGGCTCCGGCGGGGCGAACCGGGTCGACCGCAGGCCGTCCTCGTCGATCGCTATCAGCTCACCCGGCTCGACCTCACGCACCACGCTGGCACCGACGATGTCCAGCGCCGCGGTCTCGCTGGCCACCACCCAGCCGCGCTCCAGCCGGCCGAGCACCAGGGGCCGTACGCCGTGCGGGTCGCGGGCCGCGTAGAGCGTCGACTCGTCCATGAAGACGAAACTGAACGCGCCGCGAAGCTGCGGCAGCACCTCCAGGGCGGCCGCCTCGACCGAGAGGTCCGGTCGACTGGCCAGCAGCATGGTGACCAGCGAGGTGTCGTTGGTCGCGCCGTCGGCGACGAGGCCGCGCTCGGCGACCTCGCGCTGCAGCTCCGCGGTGTTGACCAGGTTGCCGTTGTGGGCCAGCGCGATGGTCGTGCCGGAGCTGGTGGAGCGGATGGTCGGCTGGGCGTTCTCCCAGGTCGAGCCGCCGGTGGTGGAGTAGCGCGCGTGGCCGATCGCGAGGTGCCCGCGCAGGCTGGCCAGGGTCGGCTCGTCGAAGACCTGGGCCACCAGCCCGAGGTCCTTGTAGACCACCACGCCCGACCCGTCGCTCACCGCGATGCCGGCCGCCTCCTGGCCGCGGTGCTGGAGGGCGTAGAGCCCGAAGTAGGTGAGGTTCGCGACCTCCTCGCCCGGCGCCCAGACGCCGAAGACGCCACAGGCGTCCTGGGGGCCGGGGCGCTGGGGGTCAAGGTCGTGGCTCAGCCGGCCATCGCCTCGGGGCACGTGCCGCTCCCTCATGCTGGTCTGGACTGGCCTGGGCGGAGTCGGGGGGCAGCTCCGCACGGTCGGCCGGGACCGTCGTCGCCTGACAGTGTACGCGAATCGAAGTCGATACTGATAGTCACGATTCGCCTCCAGATCGTGACGGAAGATCGGGCGTCGGCGCAGCTAGAGGGGAAGATGCCCGGAAAGGTCCGCCCGGATACCGCTGGTGCGTACGCGACCCTCGGTGACCGCCTCCGACCATCCGAGACGGCCGGTGGCCAGCGCGAGCCAGGTGGCCGGGTCCATTTCCACCACATTCGGTGGCGTTCCGCGGGTGTGTCGCGGGCCGGCCACGCACTGGACGGCACCGTAGGGTGGGACACGCACCTCCACCGATCGGCCGGGGGCGCGCTCCGCGAGGACGGCCAAGAGGGTACGGACCGCCTCCCGGTACACCGGCCGTTCGGGCGTACGCCCCTCGTCCAGCGCCGTCAATGCCGCGACCACCGCAGCGGACTTAATGTGCGGAGAGGACACGACGGGACGATACGACCCGGGATCGACAGCCGCGAGACCGGCCCTGGGTCGCGCTTGTCGGGTCAGACAAGGCATAGTTGCCGACGGCGTATTCGTACCGTGATGATCCCCGGCCCGGCACCCGCCGGCCAGGGAAGTCAGACCGGAAGGCGGTGGACGTGTCAACACACCGACGTGCCTGGAAGCATCGGGCCGGTGTGGTCGTAGCGCTGGTTGCCGGCGCGCTGCTCGCCGTCCCCGCCACACCAGCGTTTGCCGCGCCCAGCGTCAGCGATGTTTCTGCCTCACCCAGCACAGTTGAGGCGGGTAAGACCACGAAGGTGAGCTACAGCCTCACCTTCGATCCTGCCTCGCAACCGGCCGACATCAGCTTCCGTTCGAGCAATCCGAAGCTGAGCTGTGTCGACAAGTGCTTCCGGGGCAAGGTCACCGCGAGTGGCACCTACGATGCCACCTTCAAACTCGCGGACGATGCGGCGAGCGGATCTGCCCAGATCACGGTCACGGCCACAGACTCGATTGGCGCGCTGAAGGACAGGCAGGAGGGGTCGACGATGGTCACTCTCGTCGCCAAGGCCGCTCCGCCGCAGGCGGAGACCGTCAAGTCGATCTCGGGCAAGGTGGTCATCAGCGCCAACGGCGATCCGGTGCCGAACGCCACGGTGATGATCGTCGACTCGCAGCAGCACCGCTACACCACCGCCAGCGACAGCAGCGGCAACTACCGCTTCACCGGCTCGACCAGCAACCCGATCACGCCGGGTCGGATCGAGCTCGGCGCCATCAAGGGCGAGGACAAGGGCACCAAGACGGTCAACGCGAGCGCCGGGCAGAGCGTGACCGGCCAGCGGATCGCCCTGCCGATCAAGGTCGAGGTGAGCCCGAGCGCCACCCCCTCGGCGAGCGAGGAGGCCGCGCCGACGGACGAGGCGACGGACGACGCCGCCACCGACGAGCCCGCCAGCGAGGCTCCCGTCGGCCAGCAGCAGGCCGCCGCCGACGAGGGTTCCGGCGCCTCCTGGCTGCTGATCGTGCTCGGCGGTCTCTTCGTGGCGGTGGGCGTCGGCACCATCGTGCTGCTCTACATGCGGCGCAAGAACGAGGGCGACGACGGCGACGGGGACGGCCCCGGCGGCCCGGGTCCCGTCGCCGGCGCCGGTGCGGTGCCGGGCGCCCGGGGCGGTTACCGGGGCGCCGACGACCAGACCCGGGTGGTGAACGGGATGGGCGCCGGCCCGTCCGCGACCATGGTCGGCGGCACCTCGCTCAGCGACGCGCCGACGATGATGCACCGACCGGTCGTCGACGACGTCCCGCCGGATCCGTACGGTGCTCCGCCGCCCTCGTACGGCCCGGGTGGGCAGCCCGGCTGGGCCGGCAACGGCTACGGCGACGAGGCGCCCGGTCAGGGCGGCTACGGCGCTGCCAACGGCTACGGCAACGCCCCCTCCTCGGGTGGCGGCTACGGCAACTCGCCGTCCTCCGGGGGCGGCTACGGCAGCCGGGACTACGGCGCCGGGGCGGCCGGCTACCCGCCGGCCCCGGCCGGCGGTGGTTACGGTGAGCCGGCCCAGGGCGGCGGCTACGGCGAGCGGTACGACGAGCCGACCGGGCGATACGCCGGTGACGGCACGCAGTCGTACGCCCCGCCGGCCGACCCGTACCCGACCAGCACCTACCAGCGCCGGCGGACCAGGGGCGGGGTTACGGCCAGCCGGACCCCGACCAGTACGGTCGCGGGCCCGAGCCGACCAACGGCTACGGCGCCGGTGCCGGATACGGCGCCCCGGGCGGCGGCTACGACGGCGGTCCGGCCGGCGGCGGCTACGACAACGCGCCCGCCGGCGGCGGCTACGACAACGCGCCCGCCGGCAACGGCTACGGCAACCCGCCGGCCGGCGGCGGCTACGACAACGGCCAGCAGGGCTACGACCAGCGCGGCGGCTACGGCGGCGACGGATACGGCCAGCCCCAGCAGGGCGGGTACGGCCAGCAGGGCGGCTACGGCCAGGAGCAGCCGCCGCCGCAGCGCAGCGGTGGCTACGACCAGGGCGGCTACGACGCTGACCCGGCGCAGGCCGGTCGGGGTCGCCCGGACGCCCCACCGGAGCGCGGTGGCCGCCGGCTGGACTGGCTCGACGACTGACCGGTCGGGGCGTGACCGCCCCGAGGATCTCGACAGTGGCCGTCCGGGACTTCCCGGGCGGCCACCGCCGTGACGGGGTGGCCTCGGTCGTCACGGGTTGATTGGCGTGATCGCGGGTGGTCCGCGGAAGCGCGGGCGGTGGTGCCTGCCGGCCGCTACGCAGCTGATGTCGTAGGTGAATCGCGGGGTCCGAATCATTCACGTCATCAGGTTCGTAGCGTCCCGTCACCCACAGATCCGGAGAAGGACGGCAGGTCGGCGGGCGCGGGCCGGGGGCGAAAGAGCACGCGGCGAGGGGCGGGGCGGGGCCGGGTCAGGCGGCGGAGAAGAAGCCCTTCCGCAGCACCGGCACCACGTCCGAGGCGTCAACCTGGACGGCGACCTCCACGTCGGCGGCGAAGCCGTCCTCGACGAGTTCCCGGCCGGAGACGCAGCCGCGGACCGCCGCCGGCACGTCCGGGGTGCTGGCCAGCGCGGCCAGCGCCATCGCCGCCTCCACCGAGAGCCCACCCGGCACGCCGACGAGGGCGTCCAGCACGCTCGCCGCCCCGAGGTGGTCCTCGACGGAGGGGCGCAGCGAGCCGTCCGGCCAGCGTTCGCCGGCCGCGACCACGCCGACGGGGGCGTCGATCGAGCCGTACCCCTGGGCGCGCAGCCATCGCCCGACGGCGCGCGCGTTGCGCAGGCACGCCGCGACCACCGGCAGGCCGGTGGCGCTGGCGGCGGCGCTGATCGCCGAGCCGTTCGGTGAGGGCAGCACCAGGTCGCTGACGACCGGCGCGGTACGCAGCGCGGCCGGGGACAGCGACCACGGATGCTCCGGGGTCATCCGGCGGCGGCCGACGGCCGCGACGGCGCCGACCCGGCGGGCGTACTCGGTCGCCTGCTCCCCCCAGGGGAACGGGTGCACCCGCATGCCGCGGCCGACCGCCACCTCCACGGCGTGGTGAACGAGAGCACGTCCACCACCACCAGGGCGGCACACACCCGGCCGAGTTCGGCCGCCCCGGTCAGCCCCCAGTCGAACCGGGCGCCGGAACCGGGCTGCGTGTAGACGGTCAACGCGTCAGCGCTGATCGGGCGCGGCGGGCTGGTCCGGGTCACCGGAGGAAGCCGCCGCGGACCCTTCCGGGCCGGCCGGCTCGGTCGCGCCGGAACCGCCGTCGGTCGTCTCGTCGGCGGCACCCTCGCTCACCGCCGCGACGTCGTCGGTCACCTCGGCCTGGGGCGCGATGGCCTCCGCGGGCCGGCCGTCGGCGGGCCCATCCTCGGTCGCGGCGGCCGCCACGTCCACCGGCTGCTCGGCGGTGGCCGGGAGGACGGTGGTCGTCCCGGTCCGGGCCGCCTTCACCTGGGCCGCCTCCTGGCCGCCGAAGAGCCGGGGCAGGGTCTCGGTGTGCGCCGCGCGCAGCTCGTCAAGGCCGATCCGGAACTGGCCGTGCACCTCGAGGGCGCCGCCGGCCGGGTCGGTGACCCCGATGAACTCCCACGGCACCTCGCGCTCGGCGCAGAGCGCGGTGAACGCCTTCTCGTGCCCGCGCGGCACCGACACCAGGACCCGCCCGGCGGACTCGCTGAACAGGTAGACGAACGGCATCGAACCGCCGGTGAAGTGCTCCGGCACCGCGATCCGGGCGCCGACGCCCCGCCGCAGGCAGGACTCGACCAGGCTCTGGGCCAGACCGCCGTCGGAGAGGTCGTGGGCGGAGCTGAGGTGGCCCACCCGGGCCGCCTCGGCCAGCAGCTCGGCGAGCTGCCGCTCACGGCCCAGGTCGACCTGCGGCGGGATGCCACCCAGGTGCTCGTGGGTCACCCAGGCCCATTCCGAGCCGGAGAGCTCCACGTGCGTCTCACCGAGCAGGAAGAGCTGGTCGTGGTCGCCGCCCGGCCGCGGCACGAAGCCCATCGGCACCCGGTCCGCGACGTTGTCCAGCACGCCCAGCACGCCGACCACGGGGGTAGGGTGGATGGCCGCCGCGCCGGTCTGGTTGTAGAAGCTGACGTTGCCGCCGGTCACCGGGATGCCCAGCTCCAGGCAGCCGTCCGCCAGGCCGCGGACGGCCTCGGCGAACTGCCACATCACGCCCGGGTCCTCCGGCGAGCCGAAGTTGAGGCAGTTCGTCACGGCGATCGGCTTCGCGCCGGTCACCGCCACGTTCCGGTACGCCTCGGCGAGCGCCAGCTTGGTGCCGTGGTACGGGTCGAGACGCGCGTACCGGCCGTTGCCGTCGACGGAGAGCGCCACGCCGAGGCCGGTCCGCTCGTCGATCCGGATCACGCCGGAGTCCTCCGGCTGGGCCAGCACGGTGTTGCCCAGCACGTACCGGTCGTACTGCTCGGTGACCCAGGTCTTGTCGGCCAGGTTCGGCGACGCGATCATGCGCAGCAGGGTCTCCCGCAGCGCGTCCGGGGTGTTCGGCCGGGGCAGCGTCTCCGCACGGTCGGCCTGGAGCAGGATCAGGTCGGCCGGCTCGCGCATCGGACGGGCGTAGACCGGGCCGTCGTCGACCAGGGAACCCGGCGGGACGTCGACCACGATCTGGTCACGCCAGGTGATCAGCAGCCGGCCGGGCTGGCCGTCCGGCGCCGGGGCGGTGACCTCGCCGATCGCGGTGGCGAGCACGCCCCACTTCTCGGCGGTCTTGAACACCGACTCCAGCTTGTCCGGGGCGACGACCAGCAGCATCCGCTCCTGCGACTCGCTGGCCAGGATCTCGTGCGGCTCCATCGAGGGCTCGCGCAGCGGCACCCGCTCCAGCCAGACCCGCATGCCGGTGCCGGCCGCGGCGCAGTCTCGGTGAGCGCGCAGGTCAAGCCGGCGCCGCCGAGGTCCTGGATGCCGACGACCAGCTCGGCGTCGTACAGCTCGAGGCAGGCCTCGATCAGCAGCTTCTCGGTGAACGGGTCGCCCACCTGCACCGCCGGGCGGCGCTGCTCGCTGGCCTCGTCGAAGGTGGCGCTGGCCAGCACAGACACGCCGCCGATGCCGTCCCGGCCGGTCTTGGCGCCCAGCAGCACCACGATGTTGCCCGGCCCGGCGGCGGCCTTGTTCTGCAGCCGGTCGACCGGGAGCACCCCGAGGCAGAGCGCGTTGAGCAGCGGGTTGCCCTGGTAGCTCGGGTCGAAGACGAGCTCGCCGCCGATGTTCGGCAGGCCGAGGCAGTTGCCGTAGCCGCCGACACCGGCGACCACGCCGGTCAGCACGCGGGCGGTGTCCGGGTGGTCGGCCGCGCCGAACCGCAGCGGGTCCATCACCGCGACCGGGCGGGCGCCCATGGCGAGGATGTCCCGGACGATGCCGCCGACACCGGTGGCCGCGCCCTGGTACGGCTCGACGAAGCTCGGGTGGTTGTGCGACTCGACCTTGAAGGTCACGGCCAGCTCGTCGGAGACCCGGACCACGCCGGCGTTCTCCCCGATGCCGGCCAGCAGCCGGTCGCTCGGCGGGGCCTTCTCACCGAACTGGCGCAGGTGCACCTTGCTGGACTTGTAGGAGCAGTGCTCGCTCCACATGATCGAGTACATGGCCAGCTCGGCCTGGGTGGGCCGGCGGCCGAGGATGTGCCGGATCCGGTCGTACTCGTCGTCCCGGAGGCCCAGCTCGGCGTACGGCTGGAGCTCCTCGGGGGTGCCGGAGGCCCGGGGCACGGTGTCCACGCCGAGGGCCCAGTCGTCGGCCGGGGCCGGCTCGGCGGTGCGGCCGGCATCGACCGGGCCGGCCTGCGGCACCACGACGCCGCCCGCGGCTCCGCCGGGGCGGCCGGGAAGGCGCCCGGTGTCTCCCGTACGGCCGGGTCCGGATGGGTGGTCATGACCTCTCCTCGCTGCGCTCGCCGGCGTACCGGCGGGTGAGCCGACCGATGGTCCCGCGCACGGTCACGCCGGCGCCCCCACCAGGTGCTTGAGCACCGAGGTGAAGAAGCCGAGACCGTCCAGGGAGGGGCCGGTGAGGGCCTCCACCGCGTGCTCGGGATGCGGCATGATGCCGACCACGTTGCCGGCGGAGTTGGTGATCGCGGCGATGTCGCGCTGCGAACCGTTGGGGTTGCCGCCGAGGTAACGGGCGACGACCCGACCCTCGGCCTCGAGCTGGTCCAGCGTCGCGGGGTCGGCGACGTAGCAGCCCTCGCCGTTCTTGACCGGGATCAGCACCTCCTGCCCCGGCTGGAACGCGTTGGTCCAGGCGGTGCCGGCGGACTCGATCCGCAGGATCTGGTCCCGGTTGCGGAAGTGCAGGTGCTGGTTGCGGGTGAGCGCGCCGGGGAGGAGGTGGGCCTCGCAGAGGATCTGGAAGCCGTTGCAGATGCCGAGCACCGGCAGGCCACCCCGGGCCGCGTCCACGATCGTCTCCATCACCGGGGCGAACCGGGCGATGGCGCCGCAGCGCAGGTAGTCACCGTAGGAGAAGCCGCCGGGGAGGACGACCGCGTCCACCCCGTGCAGCTCCGGGTCGCCGTGCCAGAGGCGGACCGGCTCGGCGCCGGCGATCCGGACGGCACGGGCCGCGTCCCCGTCGTCGAGCGAGCCGGGGAAGGTCACCACACCGACCCGGGCGGTCACTGGTGCGCGTCCACGGTCTCGTCGGCCTCGACCAGGCGGACGGTGAAGTCCTCGATGACCGGGTTGGCGAGCAGCTTGTCGGCGATCTCCCGGGCCCGGTCCAGGTCCGGTTCACCGGTGAACTCGATCTCGATCCGCCTGCCGATCCGGACCGAGGCGACGTCGCTGACGCCGAGCCGGGGCAGCGCGTTTGCGACGGCCTGGCCCTGGGGATCGAGGATCTCGGGCTTGAGCATGACGTCGACGACGACGCGAGACACTGGGCACTCCTGACTGTGTACGCAGTTGGGTGCCGACCCACAACGGGCGAGCGCAGCCAGCCTACCTGGCAGATACCGTCCCGGCCGCACCGGCCGGGCGCAGTCCAGGCACTGATCAACATAACCGCCGGAGAGTGCGTCGACGCGCCGTCCGGTAGGCCGCGAAACCTGCCCGGAGCAGGCAATTCACAGCGCGACAGGTGACCAAATTGTTACACCGGTCGTCGTCGCGTTACCGCATGTCAGCCGCCCGCAGGCGGCGGAGGGCATCGGCCGGCCTCCATGCGCCGGCCCCCTCGCCGAGAATCCGGACGGAGCGCACCCGGCGGGGCATGTCCCGGGGTGTCGGCTCCCGCCGCTTTTCGGGCCCGATCGTGCCTTCTCGGGCATCCGCCACTGCCGTGACCGGCGACCGCCCCGCTGGCCGATGTCCGACAGTTCCCGCCGTACGGGCCCGCCACGACGCGCCCGACCCCGGCGCCTCGTTTTGCAGCATCCGATCAGGTGAACAACCCTCACGAACGGCCCGCTCTCCGGCTGACAGCATCGGAACCGTGCTGGTCGTGACGACGGATCAACTGCCCGGCTACGAGATCCGCCAGATCCTCGGCGAAGTGGTGTCCTCGATGGCCAGGACCCGGAACCCGTACCGCGAGGGGGTCAAGAACCTGCGCGGTGGCGCGTACGACCCGATGGCGCCGGACAACCTGACCCGCTGGCGTACCGACTCGGTGGCCCGGCTCGGCGAGGAGGCCGAACGGCTCGGCGCGAACGCGGTGATCGGCATGCGCTTCGACAGCCGGGACTGTGGCGAGATGTGGATGGAGATCTGCGCGTACGGCACGGCGGTGATCGTCGTACCCAAGATGCCGGACGTCATGCCGGCCGACCAGCCCATGGTGGCCGCGGAGTCCGCCCATGAGCCCGGGATCGTGGAGGCCCCCGGCGGCATCGCCGAACCCGCGAGCGCCCCCAACCTCTCCTCCGCCGCCGAAACCCCCACCCGCGACTCCTGACCGGACCCGCCCACCTGAGTCGATCATGAAGACTCCCCGAGGGGCCGGGGCGGGGCGGTCAGAGGATGGACCGCGATTGCCGACAGCGACGCCCACATCATCGCAGCCGCTGGCCCCGACCTCCTCACCGCGCAGCCGGTCGGTGACGCGCCTCGTACGCTTCGCT
>NZ_JAEVHJ010000037.1:0-33706 GCF_016802855.1 Micromonospora sp. ATA51
CGGCCACCGCGCCGGCCGGCCGGATCTACACCTGGGTGCTCTACGAGGCGCTCGACCTGGCCACGCTGCCGCCCGCGGCGGAGCGGGCCGCCCGCCGGTCGGTGCTGATCAGTTCCGGCCTGTGGGGGGCCGTCCGGCTGACCGACCGGATCCCGCCGTACCGCTGCCCGGTCGGGGCGCGGCTGCCCGGGGTCGGCGCGTTGTCGGCGTACTGGCGGCGGGCCCTGGCCCCGGCGATCGTGACGGCCGCCGGGGCGGGGCCGGTGCTGGATCTGCGTTCCGGGGCGTACGCGGCCACCTGGACGCCCCGGGGCGAGCTGGCCGCCCGGACGGTGACCGTCCGGGTGCTGCACGAGCGGACGGTCGACGGGGTGCCCAGCCGCGCTGTGGTCAGCCACTTCAACAAGGCGACGAAGGGCCGGCTGGTCCGGGACCTGCTCACCGCCGGGGTCCGACCGCGGACCGCCGACGCCCTGGTCGGCGCGCTGCGGGACCTCAAGTACACGGTCGAGGAGCAGCCCGTGGCTGCCGGCCGCCCGCGCCAGCTCGACGTCGTGGTGACGGAGCTTTGACGTTCTCTCCGCCCTAAAGGGCGGAGGTTCCCTCCACGCTGCGCGTGGAACACGCGGCGTTCGGGCGGATTCCTGCTTCTCGGCGCGGTGCCGGTACGGATGCCGGTCTTGCCTGCGCTCCACAGGCGTTTAGCCTCTCGGCGCGTCCCGCCGCGAGGATGTTGATGGCTGCGTTGACGTCCCGGTCGTGGACCGGCCCGCACGGGCAGGTCCAGACCGGACGCTGAGCGGCAGCTTCTCGTTGATCCGCCCACAGTCAGAGCACATTCGGGTCGATGGGAAGAACCGATCGACTCGACCGAAAGTCCGCCCGTACCGGGCGGCCTTGTACTCCAGCATGTCGGTGAAGGCGGCCCAGCCCGCGTCGTGCACGGACTTGGCCAGCCGCGTCCGGCCGAGACCGACGACGCACAGGTCCTCGACGTACACCGCTTGGCTGTCGCGGATGATCCGTGTCGAGAGCTTGTGCTGCCAGTCCCGCCGGCTGTCGGCCACCCGGGCGTGCGCCCGGGCGACCTTGACGACGGCCTTGGCGCGGTTGTTGCTGCCCCGCTGCTTGCGGGACAGGTCCTGCTGCAACCGCTTGAGCTTGCGGGCGGCCCGGCGCAGGAACTTCGGGGCCGTGATCCTCTTGCCGTTGGACAGGACCGCGAAGTGGGTCAGGCCCAGGTCGATACCCACCTCGAACCCGACCGGCGGCAGCGGCTCATCTGTGGTCTGGACGACGAACGAGGCGAAGTACCGGCCCACCGCATCCTTGATCACCGTCACCGAGCTGGGCTCGGCCGGCAGGGTCCGGGACCAACGGACCGGCACCTCTCCGATCTTCGGCAGGCGCAGCCGGCCGTTGTCCAGCACGGCGAACCGGGAGTTCCTGGTGAACCGGATGGCCTGCCGGTTGTCCTTGCGTGACCGGAACCGCGGCGGCGCGACCTTGCGCCCCTTGCGCTCTTCCGACAGCGAGGCGAAGAAGTTGCGGTACGCAGTCAAAGCTGGTCAACAGCCTCAAGGGCGTGTCCTCGCGTCGGATGCGGCAGGAATTCCCCGACCTGCTGCCCCACTACTACCGGGTCAACCGGCTGTGGTCGGGCTCGTACTTCGCCGGGTCCGTAGGCGGCGCACCGCTGACCGTTCTGCGTCAATACATCGAGCAGCAGAACCGGCCGGGTTAGAGCACGCTCGGGCCATGGCGGCCCTCCTGCGCGGGCCTTCACCCCGGCCCTAAAGGGCGGAGCATCGGCCCGCACCCCGATAGCCGCAAGTTTTGCTCAAGGCTGGCGCGCACCCGTTTCGCCGCACCGGCCACCGGGCCACGGTTAGGGGACCCCGACGCCGACAAGGAGCGGTCCGATGGCCCTCGAACCCACCACCCTGCTCGACCGGCCCCGCCTGCCGTCGACACCGCCACCACTGGACTGGCTGACCCTGGCCGACGCGTTCGAGGTCGCCTGCCTGGTGCGCTGCACCCCGCCACCGGCCACGGACGGCCGCCGGCCGACCGTCGAGACGTATCGGGGCGGGGTCGCCGAGTTCAACCGGGAGGACGCGGCGCGCCGGATGCGGCAGCTGCTCGTTCGGCTCGACGTGCCGGTGGAGCACGAGTTGACCACGGGCGGCCTGCGCCGCCGGTACGAGCTGCACCGGCTGTCCGTGCCGCGGGAGCAGCGGTCGGCGTACGCGACGCTGCTGGAGGCCGGCTGGCGGCAGGGCCGCCGGGAACTGCTCGGCGGGCCGGTGCCCGGTGCGTCGACCGCCCGGCGGGTGTGGCGGCCCCGGCTGGCCGCCGCCGCCTGGCGCTCGGCGTTGCTGGCCGGCGGCCGGCACGTCCGCCGGCACATCCTCGGTGTCCGGCTGACCGACCGGGAGCTGGCGGCGGTGCTGGTCCGCGGCGCCGCCCTGCTGCGACGTCCCGGCGCTGCTCCGGCCGGGCGCCGGCTGCTTCGTGGTGAGCGTCGCGCACGGCCCGCACCGGGACCGGATCCTGGACAGCGCCGCCCTCGCCCCCGCCTGCTGACCCCGGCCGACTGCGGACGCCGGGCGGACGCGACCGTCGGGCAAAGTCCCCGGCGCGGCAGCGGGGCACCCGCCGGACCGGGCGGGCTTGCGCGCGGCGGCGTGCACGGCGCACAGTGCAGCCCGTGAGCCGTAGCTGGTCTGTCCGCCGTCCGCGCCGGGCCGCCGCGCCGCTGATGGTGCTGATGCTGGTGACCGCGCTGGCCGGGCTCGGCGCTGCCGGGACGAACGCGCCGAACCGGTGCGGATCCGGATCGCGACCGGCAGCCCGACCGCGGTCTACCACGCCTTCGGGCAGTCGCTGGCGGCGGTCCTCAACCGGGAGCTGCCCGGGGTGCGGGCCAGCGTGGTGGTCACCGCCGCGTCCGCGCAGAACGTCCGGCTGGTCGGGTCCGGCGAGGCCGAACTGGGCTTCACCCAGGCCGACGTGTTGCCGACCGCGGCGCCGGAGCAGCCCGGCGTGCTCGCCGTGGCCCGGGTCTACGACGACCTGCTGCACCTGGTCACCACCGCCGGGACGCCGGTACGGACGCTGGCCGACCTGCGCGGGCGGCGGGTCTCGGTGGGCGCGGAGGGCTCCGGCACCGAGGTCACCGCCACCCGGCTGCTGGACGTGGCCCGGCTCGGCGGCGACGTGGTCCGCCAGGAGCACCTGAGCCTGGACGATTCGGTCGCCGCGCTGCGCGCCGGCCGGATCGACGCCTTCTTCTTCTCCGGCGGCCTGCCGGTCCGCGGCGTGGAGGAGCTGGCCAAGGCCACCGCCGTCCGGATCGTCGACCTGGGCGAGTGGACCGAGCCGCTGCGCCGCGGGTACGGGCAGGTCTACGTGACCCGGGACGTCCCCCGGTCGGTGTACGGGGCCCCGCCGGTCAGCACGGTGGCGAACCCGAACTATCTGATCGTCCGCGCCGACCTGCCCGAGGCGCTGGTCCGCGAGGTGACCCGGCTGCTGATGGAGCGCCGGGCGGAGCTGGCCGCCGCGCATCCGGCCGCCGGCCGGATGAGCCCCCGCTCGGCGATCGTCACCACCCCGCTGCCGCTGCATCCCGGCGCCGCCGACTGGTACCGGGCGACCAAGCCCTAACCGGCGTCGGAGCCGACCGGCTCGACGGACTCGGCGTCGTCGGCGTCGACGCGGCCTCGTCCGGGGCCGGGAACCACAGCTCCGCGACCAGCCCCCGGGGCTCCCCCGGCCGCATGGTGAGCCGGCCGTCCGAGGCGTCCACCAGCACCGCGACGATGGTCAACCCCAGCCCGGCGCCGTCGACGTTCTGCACGTCCGGGGCCCGCCAGAACCGCTCGGTGGCCTGGCCGAGCTGGCTCGCGGTCATGCCCGGGCCGGTGTCCCGCACCTCCAGCGCGGTGCCCCCGTCGGCCGGGCGGACGGTGACGGTGACCTCTCCCCCGTCGCCGCTGAACTTCACCGCGTTGTCGATCAACGCGTCGAGCGCCTGGTCGATGGCGGTGGGGACGGTCCGGGCGTACGCGGGGGCGTCGACCGTGACGAGCCGGAGGGCGACCGACCGGTGCCGGGCCAGCGGCTGCCAGGCGGTCACCCGGGAGGCGGCCAGCTCCACGGCGTCCACGCTGATCCGCTGGTTCTCCTCCCGTTCGGCCCGGGCCAGGGTGAGCAGCGCGTCGAGCACCCGGGCCAACCGGTCGGTCTCTTCCAGCGCCAGGCGGTGCTCGGCGCGGCCGTCCGGGTCGGTGAGGCTCGGCCCCAGCTCCTCCACCCGCAGCCGCAGCGCGGTCAACGGGTTGCGCAGCTGGTGGCTGGCGTGCGCGACGAAGGCGCGCTGCCGGTCCATCACGTCGGAGACCGCGTCGGCCATGTTGTTGAAGCTCGCCGCCAGCCGGCGCAGCTCCGGCGGGCCCAGGCGCGGGCGGACCCGCGCGCCCCGGTCGCCCTCGGCGATCTCGTGGGTCACCGCGTCCAGCTCGGTGACCGGGCGCAGCACCCAGCCGGCCAGCCCGAACGCGGTGGACACGCAGGCCAGCACCGCGAGCAGGCCGATCCCGGCGAGCAGCAGCCACCAGGAGGTGACGGTACGCCGCACCCGGTCGACCGGGGTGGCGGTCACCACCGCGCCCAGCACCTCGCCGCCGTCGTTGATCGGGACCGCCACCACCACCGGCCCGTCCGCCCAGGGCCACACCGAATCGGGCCCGCTGAACTGCTGCCCGGCCAGCGCGGTGTCCAGCGCCGACGCGGTGCCGTGGCCGGGCTCCCAACTGGTGGAGGCGACCACCGTACGGCCGTCCCGATCGACCACGGCCGCGCCGATGCCGTACAGCTCGTCGTAGGCGCCCAGCTCACCGTCGAGCGGGCCGGGTACGCCGCCGCGCAGCGCCGGACCGGCCAGCGAGGCGAAGCGGGTGGCGTCGGCGAGCCGGTCGGCGCGGACCCGGTCGGTCTCGCGGCTGGCCAGGGTGGCCGCCAGCGGCGTCTCCAGCGCCAGCAGCACCAGCACCATCAGCAGCAGGTAGCTGATCACCAGCCGACGACGCACCGGGCCTCCTCACTCGCCGCGGAGCCGGTAGCCGACCCCGCGGACCGTCTCCACCAGGGTCGGGTCGCCGAGCTTGCCGCGCAGCGAGCCCACGTGCACCTCCACGGTGTGCCGGTCGGCCCAGGTGGTGCCCCAGACGTCGAGCAGGATCCGGTCCCGGGGCACGGCCACCCCGGGTTGCCGGGCGAGGGAGACCAGGATGTCGAACTCCTTGCGGGTGAGGGCGACCGACCGACCGGCCACGCGCACCGTCCGCCCGGCCACGTCGATCCGGACCGGCCCGGCCTCGATCAGGTTCCGCTCCGGCACGGTGTGGGCGGCCCGGCGCAGCACCGCCTCGATCCGGGCCTGCAGCTCCACCATCGAGAAGGGCTTGACCACGTAGTCGTCGGCGCCGAGCCGCAGGCCGAGCACCCGGTCGCGTTCCTCGCCCCGGGCGGTCACCGCGATGATGCCGAGCTGGCTGCTGCGCCGGCGCAGTTCCCGGCACAGGTCCGTGCCGTCGCCGTCGGGCAGGGTCAGGTCGAGCAGCACCAGGTCGCAGGGGGCGGCCGACAGGGCGGCGGCGACGGTGGCCGCGTGTTCCACCTCGTAGCCGCGCCGGGTGAGGGCGGACGACAGGGCGGCGGCGACCCGACGGTCGTCCTCGACCAGGAGGATCCGCACCCGTGCCCCCATCCCCTCGACGTGCTGCCCACGAATGGTGGCAGACGGGCCCGCGCGGCGGGAGCCCCCGTCCCTCGCCGGG
Organism: Micromonospora sp. ATA51; assembly: GCF_016802855.1. Classification (NCBI taxonomy): domain Bacteria; kingdom Bacillati; phylum Actinomycetota; class Actinomycetes; order Micromonosporales; family Micromonosporaceae; genus Micromonospora; species Micromonospora sp. ATA51. Next base: position 5,844 of record NZ_JAEVHJ010000037.1, read on the forward strand.
TCGGATGCCACCGGACCCGGTGAGTTAAGGTCTTGCCTTGTGTCCGCTCCCGCTGCCGCGCACGACGAGTCCGCGCCTCACCGCGACGTCGACGCCCCGACTGCGCTCGACCCGGACCGCCCCACCGGCGCGCCAGGTCCCGCCGCTCGGGAGGGCCGGGTGGACGAGCCGACCGACGAGCGCCGACCGGCGTCCTGGCGGCGGTTCCCGGCGGCGCAGGCGGTGGCGCTCTACGCCCTGCTGCGGCTCAGCGGGCTGATCATCCTCGCGCTCTTCGCCCACCGCGCGGGTGCGGACTTCTGGTCCCTGCTGCACAGCCGGTTCGACGGCATCTGGTACGTGCAGATCGCCAACGACGGGTACGACGCGGGCCTGGCGAACAACCACCACCCGGAGTCCCGCAGCACGCTGCCCAACCTGCCGTTCTTCCCGCTCTACCCGGGGCTCATCGCGGCGGTCGCCGCCGTGACCCCGTTCTCCACGCAGGTCGCCGCGCTGATCGTCTCCTGGCTGGCCGGGCTGGCCGCCGCCTGGGGGATCTACGCGGTCGGCGCCCACCTCGGCTCCCGCCGGGTCGGCCTGCTCCTGGTCGGCCTCTGGGCGGTGCTCCCGCACGCCATCGTGCAGAACATGGCGTACACGGAGACGATCTTCACCGCGCTCGTCGCGTGGACGCTCTACGCGCTGCTGCGCCGGCAGTGGGTGGCCGCCGGCCTGCTCTGCCTGGTCGCCGGCCTCGCCCGACCCACCGCGACGACGCTGGCCGCCGCGGTCGGGGTGACCGCGCTGGTGGCGATCGTCCGCCGGCAGGACGGCTGGCGGCCGTGGGCGGCGGCGGCGCTCTCCCCGCTCGGCTACCTGGGCTACCTGGCCTGGATCGGGCACCGGCTGGGCCGGGCCGACGGCTACTTCCACATGCAGGAGACGGCCTGGAAGATCGGCTTCGACGGCGGCGTGTCGACGGTCAACACCTTGATGGAGGTGCTGACCGAGCCGTCGCGACTGGCGCCCTACATGTCCACCCTGCTGCTGGGCATGGCGGTGGTGCTGATCGCGCTGCTCGTCCTGCACCGCTACCCGCTGCCCCTGGTGATCTACTCGATCGCCTTCTTCCTGATCAGCGTCGGCACGGAGAACTACTACTGGGCGAAGGGGCGCTACCTGGTGCCCGCCTTCACGCTCCTCCTGCCGATCGCCATGGGGCTCGCCAAGGCCCGGCGGAGCACCGTGCTCACCGTCTTCGCGTTCCTCGTGCTCGTCTCCGGCTGGTACGGCACGTACCTGAGCCTGGTCTGGAAGTCGTCGCCGTAGCCCTCCGGCGACCCGATGGCGGGGCCGCCGACGCCCACCGGCCCGGTCAAAGGCCGAAGACCTCGTCGGCGGTGGCGTCCCGGACCCCGTCGACGAAGCCGCGGAAGCCGGGGTCGTGGTGGCTGAGCGGCACGCTGGTCACCGCCACGCCGGTGGCCTGGGTGACGGCGTCGACCAGCGGCGGATAGTCGCTCTCCGACGCGCCGAGGGTGTCGTCGTCCGCCTCGGCCAGGTTGATCACGTGCTGCACGTCCTCGCTGGGGGTGTCCGGGTCGCCGGCCCACTCGGTGCCGGCCTGGTGGCACTCGTCGTAGACGGCCCGCTGACCGTCGGTCCAGTCGTCGTCGTAGCTCGCCATCGGCATCCCTCCGCACCTGTCGCATCCGAGCATGCCGGTTGGGCGGGCCCGCTCGGGGCGGTACCGGTGAACCGACCGGCGCGCCGCCCTAGGCTGCGGTGGTGATGATGATCTACAAGATTCTGTCGACCGACGAGTGGGACCGGGCCCGCGCCGCGGGGCACTTCACCGGCACGGCCATGGACCACCAGGACGGGTACATCCACCTCTCCGGCCCCGACCAGGTGGTGGAGACCGCTCGCCGGGTGTTCGGCGGGGTCACCGGGCTCACGCTGCTCAGCGTCGACCCGGACCGGCTGGGCGGGGCGCTGCGCTGGGAGCCGTCCCGGGGCGGGGCGCTCTTCCCGCACCTCTACGGCGTGCTGCCGGTCGACGCGGTGCTCGCGGCGGAGGCGTTGCCGGCGGACACACCCGCCGCCGACGCGGTGGCGGCGCTGCTCGGCTGACGGCCTCGTTATGCTACGCCGAGCCCGCGCCCCGGCCTCGGCAGCGAGAGTCCGGGGCGGCCGGGCGGTCCTGGCCCGCGCGGCCGCGACGGTCAACCGGCGCGGCAACCACGCGGCACCGACGGCGCGACGACGCGCCCTGCGACGATGCGAGTTGAAGGATGACTGACACCAACGACCGGTCCCCTGTCTTCGTCCACCCGACGGCCGACGTGGAGGAGGGCGCCCAGGTCGGCGACGGCACCAAGGTCTGGCACCTGGCCCACATCCGCTCGACCGCGCAGGTCGGCGCCGGCTGCGTCATCGGGCGCAACGTGTACGTCGACGCCGGCGTCACGGTCGGCGACCTGGTGAAGATCCAGAACAACGTCTCCGTCTACCAGGGCGTGACCATCGAGGACGAGGTCTTCGTGGGCCCGTGCGCGGTCTTCACCAACGACTTCCGCCCGCGCGCCCAGAACCCGGACTGGAAGATCACCCCGACGCTGGTCCGCCGGGGCGCCTCGATCGGCGCCAACGCCACCCTGGTCTGCGGGATCGAGGTCGGCGAGTTCGCGATGATCGCCGCCGGTTCGGTGGTGACCAAGGACGTCCAGCCGTACCAGCTGTCGCCGGCAACCCGGCGCGGCCGAAGGGCTGGGTCGACGAGCGGGGCGAGGTCATCTCCCGGGACGTCGACAACCCGCCGCAGCGGGGCTGACGCACGCAGCGGGGGGGCGACGGCCGTCGGCCGTCGCCCCCTTTCGTCGCGCGGCGGTCAGTCGCAGAGGCGGTCGATCTCCGCCCGGAACCGGTCCATCGGGTTCACCCCGGCGGGTCCGAGCAGGTACTCCTTCAGTTCCCGCCGCGCCTCGGTCATCGGGTCGTCCCCAGCCCGGGTGACGGTGATCACCTTCGCCAGCTCACCGCAGTCCGGGGAGAGCAGGTACGCCGCCCGGGCGGTCGGATACGTCCGCCGGAACTCGTCCTCGGGCAGGCCCGCCGGGTTGGCCACCACGTACGGCCGCTCGCTCTGCACGAAGTCGGAGACCACGCTGGAGACGTCGCTGATCAGCAGGTCGGTGGTGTTGAAGCAGTCGAATAGGGCCGGCGTACGGCCGGTGACCACCAGGTGGGCGGTGCCGTCCAGCGAGGTGGCGTCGGTGTCCCCGCCGGCGGCGCGGATCCGGGTGACGATCCGCTTGTGCGCCGCCCGGGCCTGCTTCGACCGGGTGCCGGTCAGCGGGTGCGGCTTGTAGACCACCCGGACCCCGCCGGTGGCGAGCAGCCCGGTCACGATCCGCTCCCCCATCAGCACCAGCGAGGTGTGGTACGGGTCGTCGTCGAGCCAGCCCTCCCAGGTGGGAGCGTAGAGCACGGTGAACGGGCGGTCGGTGGCCGCCGAGCCGAAGGTATGCACCCCGGCGAGCTGCGGGCGGCCGATCTCCACGATGTCGCGGTCCAGCACGCCCACCCCGGCGCGGGCGTACCGCTCCCGGCCGGCCGGACCGGCCACCCAGACCTCGTCGTACACCTTACTGTAGGGGTTGACGCTGGCCTGCTTGTCGCTGTCGCCGTGGCCGACGAAGACGTGCTTCACGCCCGGCTCGCGGAGCAGGTGGATGTTGGCGCCGACGTTGGCCGCGTACAGGGCGAACCGGATGGTGCTCAGGTCGAGGTTCATGAAGTCGACGCCGGCCGGTACGCAGGCCACCGGCAGCCGGGTGTCGGCCAGCTCGCGGAACGCCTCCTCGGCGCGCAGCAGCACGACCGCCCGGTGCCCGGCCGCCTCGATCGGCGCGAGCCACATGTTGGCCTGGTAGACGTCTTTCGCCGGGCCGGCGAAGTAGAGCGCCACCTCGGGCCGCTCCCGGCGCAGCCAGGCATCCAGCGCCGGCAGCACCCCCGGCGTCCGGCCCCGCCCGCGCAGCCAGCTCAGCGCTAGCACCGCCGCCGTCACCGCGCCCACGGCGAGGGTGACCAGCCCGGTCACCACCACCGGCGTCACCCGGTCGGTCAGCGCGGCCACCACGGCCGCCGGCACGAGCAGCAGGTTGAGCAGCGGCAGCCGGTCCCCCTCGATGCGGCGCGCCCAGGCCGGCGGGGCCGGCACCCGGCCCGACCCGCCCAGGTCGATGTTGCGGGTGTACGCCGGGGTGCTGGCCCGCCGCTCGCCGAGCACCGCGAGGGCGCCGGTGCCGACCGCGAGGGCCCAGAGCGCGGCGGGCAGCAGCATGACGACGACTGTGCCGCCCACGCTCGGGCGGACCGCGCTGACGGCCAGCAGGACGACCGACAGGTCCCGGGTGAGCTGCCGCCAGACCAGCCCGAGCCCGCCCTTCTCCAGCAGCTCGCCGGTCGCGGCGAACCGGGTGGCGAGGGCGAACTCACCGGCGATGGCGACCAGCCCCGCGACCGCGAACGGGACCACCCAGCCGAAGACGCCGGCCAGGACCATGATCCCGTACGCCAGCAGCACCGCGCCGACCGTGGCGATGCCCTGCTGGCTCCGTACTCTGCTGAACAAGGAACGCTCCCTGTCTGCCCACCGGCGTCGATGAGATCCGATACCGGGCGGCTGCGGCCTTGAACGGGCCAGGTAACCCAAGTATTGCCCGGGTGAACGGCCGACGACCCCTCGCCACCGGTGTCCGCCGGGCGGCGCAAACGCAGTGGGCCCCGGCCGCGACGGCCGGGGCCCACTGGCGGGCGAACGGGTCAGCCGCCGATGACCACCCGGCGGACGCCGGTCCAGCGGGCCGGGTCGGTGACCCGGCGGCCGTCGACCAGCACCGTCACGCCCGGCAGGTCGGCCGGGGCGAGGGTGCGGTACTCGGCGTGGTCGGCCTGGATCACGGCCGCCCCGATCGGCTCGCCGTCGTAGCCCGGCAGGCCGTGCGCGACCAGCTCCTCGTTGGTGTACATCGGGTCGGAGACGTACGGCTTGGCGCCCCGGGCGCGCAGCGCCTCGACGGTCGGGAAGACGCCGGAGAAGGCGGTCTCCTTGACGCCACCCCGGTACGCGGCGCCGAGCACCAGCACCCCGACGTCGGTCAGGTCGCCGTACGCGGCGGCGAGCAGGTCGACGGCGTACTCCGGCATGGCGGCGTTGGCCTCGCGGGCCGAGCGCACGACGGTGGCGGCCGGGTCGTTCCACAGGTACATCCGCGGGTAGATCGGGATGCAGTGCCCGCCGACCGCGATGCCCGGCGAGTGGATGTGGCTGTACGGCTGGGTGTTGCAGGCCTCGATCACCTTGGTCACGTCGACGCCCACGGTGTCGGCGAACCGGGCGAACTGGTTCGCCAGGCCGATGTTGACGTCCCGGTAGGTGGTCTCCGCGAGCTTGGCCAGCTCGGACGCCTCCGCGGAGCCGAGGTCCCAGACACCGTTCGGGCGGTTCAGGTCGGCCCGCTCGTCGAAGTCCAGCACCGCCTCGTAGAAGCGCACGCCGTGCTCGGCCGACGCCTCGTCGATGCCCCCGACCAGCTTCGGGTAGCGGCGCAGGTCGGCGAAGACCCGACCGGTGAGCACCCGCTCCGGGCTGAAGACCAGGTGGAAGTCCTTGCCGGCGGTGAGCCCGGAGCCCTCCTCGAGCATGGGCGCCCAGCGGTTGCGGGTGGTGCCGACGGGCAGCGTGGTCTCGTAGCTGACCAGCGTGCCCGGCTTGAGGCCGGCGGCGATGGCCCGGGTGGCGTCGTCCATCCAGCCGAAGTCCGGCACCCCGTCGGCGTCCACGAAGAGCGGGACGACCACGACGACCGCCTCCGACTCGGCGACCGCGGCGGCGGTGTCGGTGGTGGCCGACAGGAGCCCGGCGGCCACCGCCTCCTTCAGCTTGACGTCCAGGTCGGTCTCACCCGGGAACGGCACCGCCCCGTCGTTGACCAGCCGCACGACCCGCTCGGAGACGTCGGCACCGATCACCCGGTGCCCCTTCGAGGCGAACTGCACGGCGAGCGGCAGACCGATCTTTCCCAGCGCGACGACGCAGATGTTCATGGAACTACTTTCCTCCTGAGGGCCAGATTCGGCGGAGACGGGCAATGAACCGACGGGGGGTCACCGGCGTGATCGCGACGATCACCTGGCCCTTGTGGTTCGTGGTGGGCGTGACGAGGTGGAGCCGGACACCGTGGCGGGCCACCCGGCGCGGCGCCGCAAGGCGGCGGTCCGTCCGCAGCGGTGCGGACGCGATCCCGCCCAACGCGGTCACCTCGGCCCGTACCACCCGACGTTCCCCGTTCGGCGTGACGACCGCGAGCAGCTGGTCCACCGCGAAGTCCGTCCGTACGACGGTACCGGGGCCGCCCGGGGCGACCGAAGTGACACCCGCCAACTCGCCCACACTGACCCGGACCGCGTCCGCGGCGAACTCGGCCAGCTGCGCCCAGCGGCTCTGCGCGGTGATCACCAGGGCGGGACCGCCGGTGGCGTCCTGCCCCCAGGCCAGCTCGGTCGCGGTCAGCTTCGCCATCAGCTTGGCGGCCTGGGCGGTGGCGTCGTACCAGTCGTCCGGATAGCCCAGCCTCGGGTCCCGGAAGCCGACGTAGTGGGCGTACCAGCGGTCGCCGGCGATGGTCACCTCCGGCAGCACCGTGTCCGCCTGCTGGCGGATCAGCTCGCGCAGCCGGTCCAGGTCGGCGTCCCGGGCCACGACCATCCGCAGCCGGACGTCGGGCGCCATCGCCGCGACGATCCCGTCGGTGAGGTACGCCTCGGCGAGCTTGCGGATCCGGTCGTGGACCTGCTGCTGGACGTCCGGGCCGAGGTCGAGGAACTCGGGCCGCAGCAGCTTCGCCACCTCCCAGGTGAAGTGGCGCAGCAGGATCGCGTCGCGGCGGCGGCCCGGCTCGATCAGCCCGGCGACGAAGCCGACCAGCTCCTCGGCGCAGCGCAGCCGCTCCTCGAACCGGCTGGCGTAGGTGATGTTCTGCGCGTTGTCCCGTTTGACCGCGTAGTAGAACTCGTAGTCGGCGAGGACGGAGATCTTGGCGGCCCGGAAGCAGGCCTCGAGGGTGAAGGGCTGGTCGCTGCCCATCGGCATGTCCTCGCGGAACCGCAGGCCGTGCCGTTCGATCAGGTCCCGACGGAACAGCTTGGTGTTCGAAAGCGACCAGGGCAGCGGGCTGTCGAACAGGTCCACCTGCTCCTGGGTGCTGGCGTAGATCGCCTGGTGGACGTAGCGCTTGTTGGTGCCGACCATCCGGCCGAGCACCACGTCGGAGCCCCAGCGGTCGGCCGCGTCGACCAGGCGCTCCAGCGCCTCCGGGCCGAGGTGGTCGTCCGAGCCGATGAAGAAGACGTACCGCCCGCGCGCGTGGTCCAGGGCACGGTTGCTCGGCACCGCCGGGCCGCCCGAATTGGGCTGGTGGAGCACGGTGACGGTGCCCGGGTAGCGCTCGGCGAACCGGTCCAGCTCCGCCCCGCTGCCGTCGGTGGACCCGTCGTCGACCGCGACCACCTCCAGCCGGTCCAGGCCGATGGTCTGCTCGACGAGGGAGTTGAGGCAGGTGGTGAGGTACGGCATGGTGTTGTAGACGGCGACGACCACCGTCACGTCCGGCTGGCTCACGCGCCCACCCCCACCGAGGTCGGGGCGCCGCCGGAGGCCGGGGCGGTGCCCGGCGTCGGGCGCGGCCGGTCGGGCAGCAGCCGGGAGTACACCCCGTCCAGCACCTCCGCCTGCGCCTCCCACGTCCACTGCGCCAGCAGCCCCGGCCGCTCGTACGCGGCCGGTAGCGGGTCGGGTCGGCCAGGACCGCCCGGACCGCGCGGACGAAGTCCGCCACGTCCTCGGCCCGGAACACCTCACCCTGCCCGGTCTCCCGGACAGTCTCGGCCATGGTCCGCACGTCGGAGACGACCAGCGGGAGGCGGGCGTGTGAATACTCGAAGAACTTGGTGATCAGCGCGATCTCGTGATTCGGCCAGTGCTGGATCGGGATGACCCCGACCTGCGCGCCGGAGAGGAACGGCACCACCTGGTGGTGCGGCACGTACGGCAGGACGTGCACCCGGCCGGCGACGCCCAGCTCCCCGGCCCGGGTGAGCAGGCCCTTGACGTACGCCGACGCGGGCTTGTTCACCACCAGGGCGACGTGCGCGTCGGGCAGCTCCGGCAGCGCCTCGACCATCACGCCGAGGCCCCGCTTCGCGGCGGCCACCCCGCTGTAGACCAGCAGCGGGGTCTGCGGACCGATGCCGCACAACGCACGGATGTCCGGCACCGGGGCGGTCGGGTCGGCGGGCAGCTCGTCCACCGCGGGGGCGTTCAACACCACCGCCGGACGCTCCGTCAGGCCGTGCTCGCCCTGCAGCAGGTCGGCCAGGCCGCCGGAGACGGTCATGGTGGCGTCGGCGTACGGGACGTACTCCCGCTCGTGGGCGACGTTCCCCGGCAGCCAGCGGGCGTTGTCCCGCCATGGCTGCACGCCGGGGAGGTACTCGTGGGCGTCCCAGACCAGGGCGATCCGCCGGCCCTTGGCGGCGGCCCGGATCTTGGCGCGGGCGCCCACCCCGATCATCCGGAAGTCGTTGGCGTGGATCAGGTCCGGGGCCAGCTCGTCGACCACCGGGCCGTAGGCCAGCTCGTAGTCCCACAGGCCCGGCTCCAGCCGGCGCCAGGCGCCGTCGCCGCGCAGCTTCTGCCAGAACAGCGTGTACGCCCGGTCCCACGGCCCGTCGAGCTTGCGGCCCCGGCGGGCCTGGGTGAACTGGCGGTTGCGGAACGAGACCCAGCGGCGGGCCAGGCCGGCGAGCTTCTCCTCGGCGCGCAGCGCGCGCCAGGACAGCCCGGAGGGCGTGCCGGAGGCGGCCTCCCGGGCGGCGGCGGTCAGCGCGGCCCGCCGGACCCCCAGGTCGGCGCGCCAGGCCTTGACCGCCTGGATGCGGTGGGCGGCGATGCCGCTGGGCGGGTAGGCCAGCGGCCGGCGCAGCCAGGCGCGGCGGAACTCGTGCCGCCGCTTGGCCAGCGGCTCGGGCATGGGGACCAGCCGGACCTGGGCGCCGCCGAGCTGCCAGGTCCGCGGCTGCCCGACCGGCGCCCGGCCGACGAGGACGACCTCCCAGCCGGCTTCCGCCGCCGAGCGCGCCGCCTTTTGCACCCGGGAGTCACCGTCGACCCCGTTGTCCACCAGCATGACGACCCGTCCCCGGGTGCCCGCCGCTGCGGTAGTGCCGTCAGATCCCATTCCTGCCCGTCTCCGTGTCAGCCAGCACCGCGCCCGCGGACCCGAGCGAGTCTACGACAACGCATCGGCCGGAAAGGTCCGCCGCCGTCGGTGGTCCGCGCCCTCACGCGCCGGTTGCTACCCTCCATGCTGTTCAACGACCGGTGACGTCGGGAGTTCGCGGGACGGGCCGGCGTCGAACCTCCCGGCGGACCGGGTGTGCCTTCGGATCACCCCAGCTCAGCGCGGACGGGATCGCAAAATGGACGTGATGACGACCGAGGAACCAGGCCGGCCGACGCCGGCCGCGGAGCCGGCGAGCCCCGCCCCGGGCCGGGCGGCCCTCGGACGGCGGCTGTGGGACGCCGCTCGGTACGCGCTGCCCGCGCTCGCGGTCTACGCCGCGATCCGCCTGGTGGGGCTGCTGACCGTCTACCTCTGGGCCCGCAACGTGGGCGCCTCCCCCGGCAAGGGGCTGACCCGGGCGGACGGGAACTGGTACCTCGCGATCGCCCAGCACGGGTACGACGGGTACGAGAAGACGCAGAGCAACATGGCGTTCTTCCCGCTCTACCCCGGTCTCACCGCGGGTCTGGACCGGATCTCCCCGCTCAGCCCGCGCGAGGCGGCGCTGATCGTGGCGTGGCTGGCCGGCCTGGCGGCCGCCTGGGGGCTGTTCGCGATCGGCGCGTACCTGCACGACCGGCGTACCGGCGTGCTGCTCGCCGCGCTCTGGGCCGCGGTGCCGCACGGCGTGGTGGAGTCGATGGGCTACAGCGAGAGCCTGTTCACCGCCCTGGCCGCTTGGACGCTGTACGCGCTGCTGCGCCGCCGCTGGCTCACCGCCGGGGTGGTCTGCCTGTTCGCCGGCCTCACCCGGCCGACCGCCTCGTCGCTGATCGCGGTGGTGGGGCTGGCCGCGCTGCTGGCGATCGTCCGGCGCCGGGACGGCTGGCGGCCATGGGTCGCCCTGCTGCTCGCCCCCGCGGGCTGGCTCGCGTACCTGGCCTGGGTGGGCGTCCGGACCGGGCGGCCGGACGGCTGGTTCCACATCCAGTCCGCCGGCTGGGGCACCACCTTCGACTTCGGCGTCTACACGCTGCGGTGGGGCCAGCTGGTCCTGTCAGAGGTGGCCATGCTGCCGATGCTCGTGGTCACCGTGGTGGCGTTGCTGGCGATCATGTTCTTCGTGCTGAGCCTGCTCGACCGGCAACCCTGGCAGTTGCTGCTGTACAGCGGGCTGCTGCTGGTCACCACGCTCGGCGCGGCCGGCTACTACCACTCCAAGGCGCGCTTCCTGCTGCCGGCGTTCCCACTGCTGCTCCCGGCGGCCGTGGGCCTGGCCCGGGCCGGCTGGGCCCGGGCGGTCACGGTGCTGGTGCCGGTGACGGCCTTCTCGGCCTACTTCGGCGGGTACCTGCTGCTGATCTGGCGGTATTCGCCCTGACCGGTCAGCGGGAGAGTGACCGGACGCCGGTCGGCGGCCGTGGGGCCGGGGCCCGCCCGGCGGCGGCACGTCCGGCGCCCGCGACGGCGCTATTGTAGTGTCCGCGCTCTGTCCGAGGGTCGTTTCGCGACCATCGGCGGAGCAGACACCGCCTCCGGCCGACCACAAGGTACGGCGTACCGCTGATGGAAAGGTCCCTCCCGGCATGGTCCCGCTCGGTGGACGCCCGACGTCGTCGCCTCCCGACCGGGTGGCGAGGACCGGCCGTCCGGGTCACGACGCCGCATCTCCCCACCTCCCCAGGATCGGAATCGATGAACAACGGGCGAAATCTCTGGGACTCGTTGAAGCTCCCCCGGGCGCGACGGTCCGGGTCCCGACCGCACATGATCTACCTGGCGATCGGCTTTCCCCCCGCGGCCAAGAGCTGCGCCTACCGGATGCGCGAGACGGCCAACCAGTTCGCCGCGGCCGGCTGGGACGTGACCGCCGTCACCATCATCGACGAGGCGTGGGAGCGGGAGTACGGCCTGGACCACACCCTCGCCGCCGGGGTGGACTCCCGGGTCCGGGTGGTCAAGCTGCCGCTGGTCCGCGACGACCTGGAGACCGACATCCGGGCGTTCAGCGAGACCCGCGCCCTGGCCCACAAGGACTACCTGGCCCAGTTGCGCAAGCGGAACCTCAAGGTCTTCCCCGAGCCGGTCTTCGGCGGGTGGCGGCCGGCGCTGGAGAAGGCCCTGGTGCAGATCCACCGGGACAAGCCGGCCGACCTGCTGGTGACGACCTGCGCCCCGTACGTGAACCTCGCGGCGACCTGGAAGCTCTGGGAGACGCACCAGGTCCCGTACGTGGTCGACTTCCGCGACGGCTGGTCCGTCGACGTGATCAACAACGGCGAGGCGTTCCCGAAGGAGTCGGTCTCCGGGCAGTGGGAGATCAAGCTGCTCACCAACGCGATCGCCATCTGGAACGTCAACGAGCCGATCTCCCGCTGGTACCGAGAGCGGTACCCGGAGCTCGCGCACAAGATGCGGGTCGTGCGCAACGGCTACGACGCGTCCAGCATCCCGGCCCAGGCCCGGCCGGTGACCCCCGACCGCCCGCTGACCTTCGGCTACCTGGGCGCGCTGAACCTGCCGGTGCCGCTGCTCGACGCGGTCCTGCAGGGCTGGCGGACCGCCCGCGCCGAGGACCCGGCGCTGAAGGACGCGCGCTTCGAGGTGCGCGGCCACATCGGCGCCGCCTGGGCGCGCGGTGACAACGCGCACGCCGAGTTGCTGAAGGCCGCCGCCGCGGACGGCGTGGTGGTCGGCGGTTCCGTGCCCAAGGCCGAGGTCATCGACCTGTACGCCCGCTGGGACGCGGTCGTGCTGATGGTGACCGGCGGCCGGTACATGACCTCCGGGAAGGTCTACGAGTACATGGCAACCGGCCTGCCGGTCGTCTCCGCGCACGAGGCGGACCACGACGCCTCGACGGTGCTGTCGACGTACCCGCTCTGGACCGGGGCGGTCGGCCTGGACCCGGCCGAGCTGGCCGGCGCGTTCCGCCGGGCCGCCGCGTTCGCCCTCAACGCCACCGAGGCCGACCGGGAGAAGGCGCGGGCCGAGGCGAAGCAGTACGCCCGGGAGGCGCAGCTCATCCCGGCCGTTCAGGAGGTCACCGAGCTGGTGCACGGCACCGGCGGACGGACCGGCACCCCGCCCGTTTCCCCCGCCGGCGCTGCTCGCGTACTGGCCAGAGAAGGTAGGTCATGATCGAGGTCCTGATGGTCCTAGGAGCCGTCCCCGGCCGGGTGGCGGTCCTGACCGACGCGCTCGAGCAGTTCCGGTCCCTCGGGGTCACGGTGCGCGTCGCCTGCACCTTCGACCCGGACAAGATCCCGGCCGCGGCCGACCTCGCCGAGCTGCACCTGCTGCCCACGGCCAAGGAGCTCGGCCCCCGCTTCGGCCGGATGGTCAAGCGGGCCAGCCCGGCCCGCCGCCCGTGGCTGCGCGCCCAGCGCGACCCGTGGGTCCGGCGCCACGCCAAGCGGGCCGACGTCCTGGTCGCCCTGGACCAGCAGGCGCTGCACACCGTCTGGCAGCTGGCCCACCGCTACCGCCGGGCCGACGCCGTCTTCGGCCTCGCCCCCGCGCTGCGCGCCGTGGAGAAGCGGTCGGCGATCCGGCCCGGTACCGCCGTCCCCGGCTCACCACCCTCGGCCCCTCGCCTCTGCTGGCGGTCAACAACACCCGCAGCCAGACCATCGACCTGGCCAAGGTGGTGCTGGACGCGGCCACCGGGCAGAAGGCCATGCGCCTCGGCGCGGTCCGCTGGTTCTGGCAGCGGGCGGTGGCCGCGCCCGGCGTCCCCGAGCGGTACCGGGGCAAGATCGCCCGGCGGGTCAACACCAGCATGCACCGGGCCGGGCACAAGGCCAGCGCCAACCAGCTGGCGCTGGCGGCGCAGGGCCGGCTGAAGAGCAACACCACCAAGGGCCACCTCCTCGGCCCGATCGTCGAGGCGGAGCTGAACCAGGGCAAGGTGCCGGTGCACCTGATGACCGTCGCCAAGGGTCAGCTCGCCGCCGCCGACGCCTTCCTCAAGAAGCGGAACCCGGGCAAGGCGGCCCCGCACGTGCTGCGCGCGTTCGACCTGATGTTCCACCGGATCGCGCACTTCGACGGCGTCACCTCGCCGCTGGCCGAGGACCCGGAGGGCTTCCTCGCGCCGCTGCACGGGAGCAAGGTGGGGCAGGCGATGGCCACGCCGCGGGGCAGGCGGGCGCCAGCCCAGTTCCCGCCGGCGGACCGGCCGCACCGGATGCTCTTCTTCACCGGGCTGAACGACAACTTCCTCGCCCCGATCCTCGAGCGGTACGAGGCGATGCCCGACGTGCAGGTGCGCCGGCTCAACCTGGTCGAGGAGTCGATCCGCCCGGTGCTCAGCAACGGCCGGACGAACCTGGTCCACCACATGCTCGCCGGCACCTCCAAGCGGGCGGAGGAGGTGGCGGAGGCCTGGGGCGAGCACCTCGCCTGGGCGGACACGGTCTTCGTGGACTGGTGCAACCTGCCCGCCGCGATGCTCACCACGATCGACCCCGGCACCACCCGGGTGATCGTGCGCCTGCACAGCTTCGAGGCCTTCAGCTGGTGGCCGCACCTGGCCGACTGGTCCCGGGTCGACGACCTGGTCTTCGTCTCGGAGCACCTGCGTGACCTGACGCTGGCGGCCGTGCCGCGGCTGCGCGCCCCGCAGGGGCCGCGCACGCACGTGGTCAGCAACGCGATGGAGCTGCACCGGTACGCGGGGCCGAAGACGGGCGACGCGCGGTTCACGCTCGGGCTGATCGGGCTCAGCTCGCTGGCCAAGGACCCGCGCTGGGCCCTGGCGGTGCTGCGCGAGCTGCGCAAGCGGGACGAGCGGTACCGGCTCAAGCTGATCGGCGACGACCTGCGCGCCTCGCTCAGCCCGGCGGTGCGGGCGTACGTCGCGGAGCTGGACCGGGAGCTGGCCGAGCTGGAGTCCTCCGGCGCGGTGATCCGGACCGGCCGGACCGAGGACGTGCGGGGGGCGCTGACCGACGTGGGCGTCATCCTGAGCACCTCGGTGCGGGAGAGCTTCCATTGCGGACTGGTCGAGGGCGCCGCCAGCGGCGCCGTGCCGGTGGTCCGGGACTGGCCGTTCTTCGCGGGCCGGCAGCACAGCGCGCGCAGCCTCTTCCCGAGCGACTGGGTGGTGGGCACGCCGGAGGAGGCCGCGGAGCGGATCCTCGCCGTCACCGCGTCGGAGGACGGCTGGCGCGAGGCCGGTCAGGCCGCGGCCTCCCACGTGCTGAGCACGTGGGACTGGTCGGTCACCCAGAAGGACTTCGACCGCCTGCTGCTGGAGCCACCGGCCACCGCCGGCTGACCGTCGGCCCGAACAGCACCGGGGCCGTCCCGCCATCGCGGGAGCCCGGTCGTCTTGTCGTGGGCTTTCGGCGGCGCCCGGTGCGGCACGGCGGGTCCACCGGGGACGAAGACGGACGGACCGGCTCCGCCCTGGGGCGGAGCGGCCCGTCCTCGCGTCAGTGGGTGGTACCCGCCAGCTCCCGCTGGTCGCCGGGGACCCGGGCCGCCGGCACGGTGCCGCCGGCGGCCGCGGCGGGGATGCCCAGCAGGCCGCTGTAGACCTGGTCGAGGACCCGCGCCTGGGCCTCCCAGGTCCAGCCCTCCAGCAGGCCGGGTTTGTCGTACGCGGCCCGGTAGCGTGCCGGGTCGGCGAGCACGGCCCGGACGGCCCGGACGTAGTCGGTCAGGTCCTCGGCCCGGAAGACCTCGCCCTGCCCGGTGTCCCGGGCGGTCTGGGCCATGGTCTTCACGTCACTGACCACGATGGGCAGTCGCGCGTGCGAGTACTCCAGGAACTTCGTGATCAGCGCCAGCTCGTGGTTGGGCTTGTGGTGGATCGGGATGACGCCCGCGTCCGCCGCGGACAGGAACGGGACGACCTGCCAGTGCTTGACGTACGGCAGCAGGTGCACCCGGTCGCCGACGCCCAGCTCCACGGCCCGTTCCAGCAGCGTCTCCGAGAACCGGTTGTCCCCGTTCGGGTTCATCGTCACGAAGGCGACGTGCACCTCGGGCAGCTCCGGCAGCGCCTCCACCATGAGCTGGACGCCCCGGCTCGGGTTCACGGCGCCGGCGTAGACCAGCACCGGCGTCCGCTCGTCCACCCCGCAGAGCGCCCGCAGGTCGGGCGTGTCGCCGTCGGCGTCGGCCGGCGGCGCCATCGGCGCGTTGAGCACCACCGCCGGCCGTTCCGGCAGGGCGTGCGTCTCCTGGAGCAGCTCGGCGAGCGTGTCGGAGACCGTCACCACCGCGTCCGGGTAGGCGGCGTACTCGGCGGTGTAGGCGATCTGGGCCGGCAGCCAGCGGGGGTTGTCGGCCCGACCGGTGATGCCGCCGACGAACTCGTGGGCGTCCCAGACCAGCTTGGTGTCGCGGCCGGCGGCCCGGGCCCGCAGCATCGCCCGCGCCCCGACGCCGAGCATCCGGAAGTCGTTGGCGTGGATGATGTCCGGCTCGAGCTCGTCGATCGCGGTGCGGAAGGCCAGCTCGAAGTCCCACAGGCCCGGGTCCAGCCGGCGCCAGCTGCGGTTGCCCAGCAGCGCCTGCCAGCTCCTGATCGGCAGCTTGGTGAGCAGCGAGTCCGGGTCGACCTGACGCTCGCGCAGCCGACGGGTCTCACCGGCCCGGAACTTCACCCACCGGGCCAGCACCACCGCCGCGGCGCGGGACGGCAGCTGCGCCGTCCGGCCGACGACGGCCGGCAGCCGGCCGCCGAGGACCTGCGCCCGGATCCGGCGCTCGTAGAGTTCGGCCTGCCAGGCCTTGATCTCCTGGATCCGGTACGCGGCCTTCGTCCCCGGCGGGTACGCCAGCGGCCGGCGCAGCGAACGGCTGCTGTCCCGGGGGAGCCGGTGCAGCGGCTTGGGCACCCGCAGCAGCCGGACCTCCGCCCCGCCGATCTGCCAGGTGTCCGTGTCGGAACGGGCGTTGCGGATGCCGAGGAGGAAGACCTCCCAGCCGGCGTCCGCGGCCGACCGGGCGGCCTTCTGGACCCGGGAGTCGCCGTGCACCCCGTTGTCGACGAGCATGACGACCCGGCCGCGCGACCCGGTCGTGCTGTTGGAAGCCATCGTGTATCCCTCCCCCTGGAATGCGCTGCGGCTAGCGGGCGACGGCCGGTTCGTCGCTCTGGCTCGACGCCACGGAGACGACCTTGCCGTCGGAGGCGGACTCCAGGAGGCCGGCGGCCACCTGCACCGTGCGCAGACCCTGCCGCAGGGTGACGATGTCGCTCTGCTTGCCCTCGACCGCGTCGCGGAACCGCTCGTGCTCGACGAGCAGCGGCTCCCGCTTCGGGATCGCGTAGCGCACCATGTCGCCCTCGGCCACCCCGCGGAACGCGCGCAGCGCCTCCCACTCGGTGTCGATGGCGCCGTTGGCGTAGAAGGTCAGGTCGGCGGTGAGCGTGTCGGCCACGAAGCAGCCCCGGTCACCGGTGATCACGGTGGACCGCTCCTTGAGCGGGCTGAGCCAGTTGACCAGGTGGTTCACCATCGTGCCGTCGGCGAGCTGGCCGACCACGGCCACCATGTCCTCGTGCAGCCGGCCGCTGCGGGAGACGGTGCGGGCCGACACCGAGGCGTACTCCTGGCCGGTCACCCAGGCGGTGAGGTCGATGTCGTGGGTGGCCAGGTCCATCACCACGCCGACGTCGGCGATCCGGTGCGGGAACGGCCCCTGCCGCCGGGTGACGACCTGGTAGACCTCGCCCAGTTCGCCGGCCTCGAGCCGGCTGCGCAGGTTCTGCAGGGACGGGTTGTAGCGCTCGATGTGCCCGACCCCGGCGACCAGGCCGGCGGCCTCGAACGCCTCGACGAGCCGGGTCGCCGCCTCGACCGACTGGGCCAGCGGCTTCTCGATCAGCGCGCTGACCCCGTTGGCCGCCAGCTCCAGGCCGACCTGCTCGTGCAGCGCGGTCGGGCAGGCGACCACCGCGTAGTCGATGCCCATGGCCAGCAGGTCACCGAGCTGCGGCACCACCGGGGCGCGCAGCGTGCCGGTGACGTCGCCGGCCGGGTCGACGATGCCGACCAGCTCGACGCCGTCCAGGTTGGACAGCACGCGGGCGTGGTTGCGGCCCATCGCGCCGAGGCCGATCAGGCCGGCGCGCAGCTTGCGTCCGCCGCTCATCGGGCACCCCCGGCGAGGTTGGCGGCCTCGGCGATCCGCTCCAGGTCGGCCTGGGTCAGCGACGGGTGGACCGGCAGCGAGACCACCTCGGCGGCGGCCCGCTCGGTCTCCGGCAGCTCCCATGGGCCGGGCTTGCCGTCCTCGGTGAGGTACGGCTTGAGCCGGTGGATCGGCGTCGGGTAGTAGACGGCGTTGCCGATGCCCAGCTCGGTCAGGCGGGCCTGGGCGGCGTCCCGGTCGCCCTTCACCCGCACCGTGTACTGGTGGTAGACGTGCTTGGCCGCGTCCGCCACCGGCGGGGTGACCATGCCGGTGATGTTGGAGTCGAGGTACTTGGCGTTGGCCCGGCGCTGCTCGGTCCACTCGCCGAGCTGACCGAGCTGCACCCGGCCGATCGCGGCGGCCACGTCGGTCATCCGCATGTTGGCGCCGACGATCTCGTTGGCGTACCGCTGCTCCATGCCCTGGTTGCGCAGCAGCCGCAGGGTGCGGGCCAGCTCCGCGTCGGCGGTGGTGACCATGCCGCCCTCGAGGGCGTGCATGTTCTTCGTCGGGTAGAAGCTGAAGCAGCCGGCGGTGCCGAAGGCGCCGACCGGGGTGCCGTGGAGGCTCGCGCCGTGGGCCTGGGCGGCGTCCTCGACGACGGCGAGGCCGTGCTGCTCGGCGATGGCCATGATCCGGTCCATCGCGGCCGGGTGGCCGTACAGGTGCACCGGCATGATGGCCACGGTCCGCGGGGTGACCGCGGCGGCCACGGCCTCCGGGTCCACGCAGAAGCTGCCCGGCTCGATGTCCACGAAGACCGGCTCGGCGCCGACCAGCCGGACGGCGTTGGCGCTGGCGGCGAAGGAGAACGAGGGCACGATGACCTCGTCGCCGGGGCCGAAGCCGAGCGCCATCAGGGTGAGCTGCAGAGCGGACGTGCCGGAGTTCACGGCCACGCAGTGCCGGCCGGCGACGAGCTCGCCGAACTCCTCCTCGAACGCCGCGACTTCCGGGCCCTGCACGACCCGGCCGCTCCGCAGCACCCGGACAGCCGCCTCGATCTCGGCCTCACCGATGATCGGTCGTGCTGGGGGGATGAACTCTGGGTGCGGCCCAGCCATGGGGCTTCCTCCTGTCGACAAAATGCTCATTGGGGGTTCCGGGGGGATGGTAGCGGGTTCGGTGGAAAACTAGCTGGTCGCGGTAATTGTCCGACCAGTTGTCTCCTGTTGTTCATGATCGACGAGTCGGGTCGCGAACGACGCGCAGCGGGGGTCAAATCTCCACCTCGTCGCGGACGGGCCCCACGCATGCTACCCGGAGCGCCGCGACGATCGCGGTCGCCATTCGCGGCACCTCCTCCGTCCGCAGCGGCGCCCGGGCGATGGCCAGCCGCCAGTAGATCGGCCCGACGATCAGGTCGACCGCCGCCTGCGGGTCGGTGTCGGTGGGAAGCTCCCCGCGCTCGACGGCCCGGCCGATCAGGATCCGGCCGACCGCCTGCTGGTAGTCGTCGAGTGCCTGCTGGAGCTTCTCGGCGATCTGCGGGTTGCGGGCGGCCTCGGCGAGCAGGTCCGGGATGATCTGTGAGGCCAGCCGGTGACGCAGCGCACGAGCCATCACGTGCAGCAGGATCTCCAGGTCGCCGAGGAGGCTGCCGGTGTCGAGCAGCGGCAGGTTGCGCCCGGCCACGGCGGAGACCATGTCCAGCACCAGGTCGAGCTTGGAACGCCACCGGCGATAGATGGCCGTCTTGCTCACCCCGGCCCGCCGGGCCACCGCCTCGATGGAGAGGCGGCCGTAGCCGACCTCGGCCAACTCCTGCATGACGGCAGCGCGGATGGCCGTGGTGATCTCGCCGCGCAGCACCGCCGCACCGGCCGGCGCACGCCTCTTCTCGGTCGTCACGTGGGACAATGTAGCGCAACGACGATACGGTTGCGTCCCGACGTGTTTTGGACTACCTTCCACGCAGCAGCGAGGCGGCGCTCCCCGCACTGGCCACGCTAGATTTCATCGCCGCGACACATCACTTGCTCCCCATCGGCACGGAAGATCGGAGCGCCTGACCATGGCCAACACCGCGGTGGCCGACCCCAACTCCGGAGTGACCCGGGCGCAGCTCGCGCAGCGGCACGGGCTCCGGATCGCGGGGGAACGCCCACCCCTGGCCGAGTACACCCGCAAGCTGTGGGCGTACCGACACTTCATGACCGCGTACTCGCGGGCGAAGGTGGCCTCGTCGTTCAGCAACACCCAGCTCGGCCAGCTCTGGCAGGTGCTGACCCCGCTGACCAACGCGGCGGTCTACTACCTGATCTTCGGCGTGATCATCTCGCAGAACCGGAACGTGCCGAACTTCATCGCGTACCTCTGCACGGGTGTCTTCATCTTCACCTTCACCCAGAGCGCGGCGTTGCAGGGCACCAGCGCGATCACCGGCAACCTGGGCCTGATCCGGGCGCTGCAGTTCCCCCGGGCGGCCCTGCCGATCACCGTCACGCTGGTGCAGTTCCAGCAGCTGCTCATGTCGATGGTGGTGCTGGCCGGGATCGTGTTGTTCACCGGCGAGCCGATCACCTTCCGCTGGCTGCTGATCGCGCCCGCGCTGGTGCTCCAGTCGATCTTCAACGTCGGGCTGACCATGATCATGGCCCGGATCGGCTCGAAGGTCACCGACCTCAAGCAGGTCATGCCCTTCGTGCTGCGGACCTGGCTCTACGGCTCCGGCGTGCTCTACAGCGTCAAGCTGTTCGAGGACCGGCTGCCCGGGTGGGCGGCGACCGCCCTGGAGTCCAACCCGATCCTGGTCTACATCGAGCTGGCCCGGTACGCGCTGCTCGACTCGGCGTACCCGGAGCACATCGCGTCCTCGCCGCTGCGGCTGTGGACTCTGGCCGTGACCTGGGCGGTGGCCTTCGGTTTGGGTGGATTCGTCTACTTCTGGCGCGGAGAAGAGGAGTACGGCCGTGGCTGACCAGACCCAGCCGGCGGGCAACGCCGCCGTGGCGGACGCGGGACGGGTCCCCACCGTGGTGGTGGACGACGTGCACGTGATCTACAAGATCCACAAGGGCGCCACCGGGGGCACGAGCCCGGTCGCCGCCCTCAAGCGCATCGTGTCCCGAACCAACGCGCCGAACATCCGTGAGGTGCACGCGGTCAAGGGGGTGAGCTTCACCGCGTACCAGGGTGAGGCCATCGGCCTGATCGGCAGCAACGGCTCCGGCAAGTCGACCCTGCTGCGGGCCGTCGCCGGGCTGCTCCCGCCAGCCCGGGGCGCGGTCTACACGCTGGGCCAGCCGTCCCTGCTCGGCGTGAACGCCGCCCTGCTCAACGACCTCTCCGGCGAGCGCAACGTGGTGCTCGGCTGCCTCGCCATGGGCATGTCCCCCGAGGAGGTCAAGCGGCTGGCGCCGGAGATCATCGAGTTCTCCGGGATCAACGAGCGCGGCGACTTCGCCTCGCTGCCGATGCGGACCTACTCCTCCGGCATGGGCGCCCGGCTGCGCTTCGCCATCTCCTCCGCGAAGAAGCACGACGTGCTGCTCATCGACGAGGCGCTGGCCACCGGTGACCGCAAGTTCCGGGCCCGCAGCGAGCAGCGGGTACGGGAGCTGCGCGACAGCGCCGGCACGGTCTTCCTGGTCAGCCACTCGATCAGCTCGATCCGGGACACCTGCGAGCGGACCATCTGGCTGGAGAGCGGCGTCCTGAGGATGGACGGCCCCACCGACGAGGTCTGCGACGCGTACGAGGGTCAGAAGTAGCCAGCCGGAGCGCACCGGCCGGGGCCCGCCCCGGTCGGTGCGCTCGTCGTACGCGTTAAGGTTTTCTGGTCGCTGGCGAAAGTTCACCACCCGGTCATCCAGGCGTAGAACCCCATCCCCCGCAGAAGTGAGGAACGGCAATGACGCAGGACCGCACCACCGCACCGGACGCCACGCCGGCGAGCCCGGCACCCTGGCGCCCCTCGCGGACGGTGGCCGTCATCCTCGCCGGAGGGACCGGGACCCGCCTCGGGCTGGGCATCCCCAAGCAGCTGCTGAAGATCGCCGGCAAGCCGATCATCGAGCACACGCTGGCCGTCTTCGAGGCCGCGCCGGAGATCGACGAGATCATCGTGCTGATGGCCACCGGCCACGTCGCCGACGCTGAGCGGATCGTCGCCAACGCCGGATTCCGCAAGGTCAGCCAGGTGATCGAGGGCGGTGACACCCGCAACGCCACCACCCGGATCGCGCTCGACGCGGTCGGCGAGGGCGACGTCAACATCCTCTTCCACGACGCGGTGCGGCCCCTGGTCAGCGCCCGGATCGTGCGCGAGTGCGTGAACGCCCTCTGGACGTACTCGGCGGTCGACGTGGCCATCCCCTCCGCCGACACGATCATCCAGGTCGACCAGGACGACTGCATCACCGACATCCCGGTGCGCGCGACCCTGCGGCGGGGGCAGACCCCGCAGGCGTTCCGGTCCGGCACCATCCGGGAGGCGTACCGGCGGGCCGAGGGCGACCCCGACTTCGCCGCCACCGACGACTGCGGCGTGGTGCTGCGCTACCTGCCCGGCACGCCGATCAAGGTGATCGACGGATCGGACGAGAACATCAAGGTCACCCACCCGGTCGACGTGCACCTGGCGGACAAGCTCTTCCAGCTCGCCGCCGCGCAGGCGCCCCGGCTGACCGACCAGCGCAGCTACACCGAGGAGCTGACCGGCCGGACCATCGTGGTCTTCGGCGGCAGCTACGGCATCGGCCACGACCTCGCCGAGCTGGCCCGCCGCTACGGCGCCCAGGTCTTCCCGTTCAGCCGCTCCACCACCGGCACGCACGTCGAGCGGGCCGAGGACGTGGCGGCGGCGCTGAAGACCGCCTTCGAGGCCACCGGCCGGATCGACCACGTGGTGGTCACCGCCGGCATCCTGGAGAAGGGCGCCCTCGCCGAGATGGACGAGGAGACGATGGACCGGCTCCTGCACGTCAACTTCGTCGGCCCGGTCACCATCGCCCGGCAGTCGCTGCCGTACCTCCAGCAGACCAAGGGTCAGCTGCTGCTCTACACGTCCAGCTCGTACACCCGGGGCCGGGCCCGCTACGCGCTCTACTCGGCCACCAAGGCCGCCCTGGTCAACCTGACCCAGGCGCTCGCCGACGAGTGGGCGGAGTTCGGCGTACGGGTCAACTGCGTCAACCCGGAGCGCACCGCGACCCCGATGCGGACGAAGGCGTTCGGCGAGGAGCCGGAGCACACCCTGCTCTCCTCCGAGGCGGTCGCCCAGGCGTCGCTGGACGTGCTGATCTCCGACCTGACCGGCCAGGTCATCGACGTGCGCCGGGCGCCCGGCGAACAGGTCGCGGCGGTGCCCGCCCAGCCGGGCGCGCACCCGTCCGAGCAGCTCTCCGCCGACGTCGACGCCTGACCCACCGAACGGACGACCGACATGCGTGGTGACCTGGTCCGGAAGCTGCTCGCCCGGGTGCTGACCACCGGGCTGGCGGTGCTGGCGTTCCTCGTCGTGGCGCTCACCGGGGCGACCGGGTGGGGGCTGGCGATCGCGGTGGCCGCCCTCGCGGCCGCCGCGGTGGAACGCCGGATCCGACCGGGCGCCGACGGCGTCGCCGAGTCGGTCCTGGTCGCCGCGGGCATCCTGGTCGGGTACGCCCGCCGGCTCGACGGCGGTTTCCACCCGGCGCTCGCCGCCACCGCGCTGGTCCTGCTCGGCCTGGTCCTGCTGGCCGCGCCGCTGCGCGCCGCGGGCGCCCTGGAGATCCGCGCCGCCAACCTGCCGGTCCGCACCTGGACGCCGCGGGTCACGGAGCGGCTCGGCGACGCGCTGCTGGTGCTGCTCGGGCTCGTCGCGGTCGCCGCCGCCGCCACCCTGCCCGCGTGGGTGCCGCTGGTCGCCGTCCTGCTGGTCGCACCCGGCTGCGCGGCGGTCGGCCTCGACCTCGCCCGGCGGCGGTTCCGGCCGCCGGCCGGCGGCGGTCCGGTGGGCCGGGCGCTGCGCCGCCACCAGCCGGAGTTCCTGCTCTACTTCTCCGCGCCGCCCGGGTCGGAGTACCAGGTCACCATGTGGCTGCCCTACCTGGAACGGATCGGCCGGCCGTTCCTGGTGCTGCTGCGCGAGCCGGAGTTCCTGCCGGCCATCGCGGCCGCCACCAGCGCCCCGGTCGTCTTCTGCCCGACCCTCAAGACGATGGACGAGGCGCTGGTGCCGAGCCTGCGGGCGGCGTTCTACGTCAACCACGGCGCGAAGAACAGCCACTGCATCCGCTTCTCGCAGCTCACCCATGTCCAGCTGCACCACGGCGACAGCGACAAGGCCCCCAGCGCCAACCCGGTGTCGGCGATCTTCGACCGGATCTTCGTGGCCGGGCCGGCCGCGATCGACCGGTACGCCCGGGCCGGCGTGGAGATCCCCGCGGAGAAGTTCGTCGTGGTCGGCCGCCCGCAGGTGGAGGGGATCGAGGTACGGCGGGAGCCGGCGCGCCGCCTGGCCGCCCCGACGGTGCTCTACACCCCGACCTGGACCGGGCACCACGCCGACGCCGACTACTGCTCCCTGCCCGTGGCCGAGACGGTGATCCGCCGGCTGCTCGACCGCGGCGCCACGGTGATCCTGCGGGCCCACCCGTACACCGGGCAGAACCCGACCTCGGCCCGGCAGCTCGCCCGGCTGACCGAGCTGCTCGCCGCCGACCAGGCCCGGACGGGACGGGCGCACCTCTGGGGCGCGGCCACCCGCGAGCTGACCCTGACCGAGTGCGTCAACCGCTCCGACGCGCTGGTCTCGGACGTCTCCGGGGTCATCTCGGACTACCTCTACTCCGGCAAGCCGTACGCGGTGACCGACATGGGTGTCGACGGCGAGCACTTCGTCGAACAGTTCCCGCTGGCCGGCTCCGGTTACGTGCTGCGCCGGGACATGTCCAACGTGGACGAGGTGCTGGCGGAGCTGCTCGACACCGACCCGAAGGCGGCCGACCGCTGGGCCACCCGGAGCCGCTACCTCGGCGACTTCCCGGCCGACTCGTACGCGGAGGCGTTCGTCGACGCCGCCCGCCGCCAGCTCGAACCGGACTGGAACCCGCCGGCGCCCCGGGCCGCGGACGCCGTCGCCCAGCACGGCTCCCCCCTGTCCCCCACGCCCTGAGCAGTCCTTCCGTCGCGGCGTCCGACGGTGCTCGTCCGGGTGGTCACGCCCCGAATCGTCGACCACGAGCGGAGTAGGAGCGCAGGGCGCGCAGGAAATCGATCTTCCGGAAGCCGGGCCAGTACACGTCGCAGAAGTACAGCTCGGAGTAGGCGGCCTGCCAGAGCAGGAACCCGGACATGCGACGTTCTCCGCTGGTGCGGATGACCAGATCCGGGTCGGGCTGGCCGCCGGTGTACAGACGCGCCGCGATGGCGTCGGCGGTGAGGCGTTGCGCGACGTCGTCGAGTGCGGCGCCCGCTCTCGCCTCGTCCTCCAGCAGCGAACGAACCGCACTGACGATCTCCTCGCGGCCGTCGTAGCCGATGGCGACCGTGAGGTGGAAGTCGGCGCCCCGCTCACGGGTGGCGTCCTCGGCGAGTTTCAGGGCGTGGCGGGTCGAGTCGGGTAGCACGTCCGCGCGGCCGGCCAGGTGGAGCCGCCACGGGTTGGCCGGGCGCAGGAGTGGCTCCGCGACGACCTCCTCGATCATCCGCATCAGGTTCTCGACCTCGTCGGACGCGCGTTTGCGCATGTTGTCCACGGAGGCGACGAAGAGCGTGACGTGGCGGATGCCCGTGTCGGCACACCAGCCCAGTACCTCGTGGATGTGCTCCGCGCCGTACCGGTGGCCCAGCCCGGGGTCGTCGAAGCCCATCTGCCGGGCCCACCGGCGGTTTCCGTCCGTCACCATGGCAACGTGGCGCGGCAGTGTCTGATGAGCCAGTTGGGCGCGGAGACGGCGGGCGTAGAGCTCATAGGCAAGGCGGCGGATGGGCTGCATCATGATCAGATATAACCACCTCAACCCGCCCGCGCATCAGTGGTACGGGTCGAGGAGGGCGAGGACCGCCTCCGGGTCCTCGACGTGGGCGTTGTGCCCCGGGCCGGGCAGGGTGGCCACCGGGACGCCGAACTCCTTGAGCTGGGCGTCGGTCACCATCGGATCGTGCTCGCCGCGAGCCAGCAGCACCGGCACGTCGGTCGCCGCGAGCAGCGCCGCCAGCCGCGGCTCCCCGACCCCGAACGCGGCCGGGTCCATCGCCAGCCGCCAGCGGCCGTCCTCCCGGCGCAGGCCGGCGTCGACCACCGGGTGGTCCGGGGCGAAGAGGCCGGCGAGGCCGGAGACCCGCAGGTAACGGCGGGCCGCCTCGTCCCGGCTGGCGAACCAGGTGACCGGCCGCTCGGCCAGCTCCCGGGCCTTGTCCAGCTCGGCGGGCGACCAGACCGCCTTGATGCCCAGCCCGACCACCGCCTCGATGGCCAGGCCGAGCTGCCGGGCGGCCAGCGCCAACGCCACCACCCCGCCGAGCGAGTGCCCGAGCACCACGAGCCGGTCCCGCGGTCCCAGCCGGTCGGCGACCGGCGCCAGGCCATCCACGACCCGCCGGGCCAGCGCCGCGAAGGTGTACGCCGGCAACGGCGGCGACCAACCGTGCCCGGCCAGGTCGGGGGCGAGCCACCGCCCCGCCCACCGGCGCTCCAGCAGCGGCGCCCAGGGCAGCCACACCTCGCCGGTGGCGCCCAGGCCGTGCAGCAGCAACAGCTGGCGGGTACCCGTCTCGTCGCCCATAGGGCGCAGTGTGCCACCGGTGGGACACCACGCGCGAGAGCCGGCGGCGGCCCGTACGGTCGGGCATACGACGTCGGCACGGCTCCAGGAGCCGGTGCCCGACGGGTGACGCGGAGTGGATCAGGCGGAGTAGCCGCGGGTGGCCATCCAGTTCGCCAGGTCGATCGTGGTGATCCAGTACGCCGGCAGCGCCGGGTTCGCCGAGTCGGCGATCCGGACGGTCCGGCCGTCGTTCTTGTAGCCGACCACGGCGATGTAGTGGCCGCCGGGGAACGAGTGCCAGCCGCCGTCGGTGTCGGTGGCGGAGCCGACGATGTTGGCGACCACGCCGCGGCCGTCGGTGATGGCCTTGACCACGTCGGCCTGGAGCTGGTCCATCTGGGCCGGGGTGGCCGGGCCGGGGATCATGTGGGTCCGGTACGGGTTGCCCTTGACCATCTGGTTGAGCCCGCGGGTGGTGTCCTCGGCCGAGTTGGTGCCGTTCTCACCGGCGTTCAGGGGGGCGACCATCGCGTCCTGAGTGGTCTCGACGCCGCTCGCGCTGAGCGCGTTGCGCACCGCGGCCGGGCCGCAGTTCCAGTAGGCGGTCTGCGCCTCGTAGGTGTAGTCGAGGACCTTGGTCGACGGCGGCTTCGGCGCCGCCTTGCGGGTCAGGTCCGGGTCCGGCTTGGCCGAGGTCGCCGTCGGCGACGGCTTGGGGCTGGGCGAGGTCGACGGGACGGCGGCGATCCGCTCCTGACTGCGGGTGGCCACGTCGCCGAGACGCGGGGCCAGCTCGGAGACGGCGGCGGTGGTCTCCTGGCGGACGGGCGCGTCGCCGGTGCCGGCGAGCAGGGCGCCGGTGCCGGAGGCCAGCACGAGCGCGGCGGCGGAGCCAGCCACGATCTGGTACGGGCGCTCGGTGGCGAGGCGCCGCAGCTGCCGCTTCAGGGTGTGCTTCATCTTGGTCCTCCACGGAAGGCGGGAGCGGCGCACGCCGATCCGACGCGCGGAGGAACTCACGCGTGACGAGGGATCAGGGCGGTGCGACCGCGGGAAGGGGGCGCCCGGTCAACCGGGCAGCAGGGCGGATGCCGGAGTCAGCGCGCCGGTCAGGCGAGCGACGGCACCGCGGCGCCGTGGAGGCGGGGGGACGGACGGGGGATGGGATCGAACTGCACGATGTTGGAACTCCTTCCGACACCGCCTACCGGGTTAGCTGACGGATTCGGGCGGGAAGTCGCCCTACCGCGGGCCGTGGCTCGCGGATTCACCCCGGACGTGCACTGGGTCCCCGGTTCGTGAGATCACGATTGAGCGGGTCGGCGCGGCGTCGCTTCTTGCGATCGGAAACCGCACCGGACGCGCTGACACTACCGGTGGGTATCCCCCGTGCCAAGCACCCCCACCTGCTTAAACCTCGGTCACCATTACTCTGACCGGAACAGCCCGTCACTGACGTCACTCAATGGGACAAGCAGTTATGACGGAACCGTCAGGCCACAATCGGACATCGGGTGGCGAGCGACCGGAAATTGCGGGGTGGATCAGCCCCGACTGACCCGGATGACCGTTTCCCGATTCGCGTGACCAGGCTCACCAATTTCAGGTCACAATTCAGCCAACCCGCGCGGGCCGCCAGCGTGCCGGACGGGCCGGGGCGGCGCCGGCCGCCACCGGGGCGAGG